>NZ_JBXWRM010000007.1:0-224904 GCF_059612905.1 Ruegeria sp. YKSD163 | reverse complement strand
GCGCACAAGGGTGACAAACAGAAAAGGCCGCTCCCCCGGAGCGGCCTTTTTCATGTCCACAAACGATCCGACACCCGAGATTATTCGACGAATAATCTCGCAGCCCGCCACCGATCAGGGCTGCGGTCGACCGGCGGTCTGCTTCATATGTGGGAAAACTCAGTGGAAGAGTGGTAGCGTGAGGCGGACTTGAACCGCCGACCCCAGCATTATGAGTGCTGTGCTCTAACCAACTGAGCTATCACGCCGCAACCACGCGCGGTGACTACCTAAGCCCTGCGACGGTGTCAAACGGAATCCAGACCTTTGGTGCCAATTTTTTCTTTGGCAGAAAAGGGGGAGGGGGCTCTGCCCCCGTCGCCGCAAGCAGCGACTCCCCCGGAGTATTTCTGGCGAAATGAAGAGCGGTTCATGCGCTCTTCTGAATCTCGACACTGTGTGGATAGGGGATCGAGATACCTCCGGCATCGAAGGCTTCCTTGACCTCGCGGGTCAGCGCGAACTTCAGCTCCCAATAGTCCTCGGCCTTGCACCACAGGCGTGCGGTCAGATCGACCGAGCTGTCGCCCAGATTGGTGACCCGGACCCAGGGGGCGGGATCGGCCAGAACACGGTTGTCTGCCCGGGCGGTTCTTTCGACAATCTCCATCGCTTTTCCCGCATCGTCGCCATAGTCGATGCCGAATGTCAGGTCGACGCGGCGGGTGTCATGCGCCGAGTAGTTGGTGATGATCGCACCCCAGGCCTGGCCGTTGGGGATAATTATCTGGACATTGTCCGGTGTCACCAACTCGGTGGTGAAGAGGTTGAGATCACGCACGGTTCCCGAGGTTCCGCCGATATCGACGAATTGACCGAGCTTGTAGGGCCGGAACACCACCAGCATTACCCCCGCTGCCAGGTCGCTGAGCGTCCCCTGCAATGCGAGGCCGATGGCCAGCGAGGCGGCGCCCAATACGGCGACGATACTGGTTGCCTCGATCCCGAAGATGCCCAGAACGGCGACCAGGACCATGGCGAGGATCGCCCATCTCACGAGGCTGGCAGTGAAGTTGCCGAGTGTCGGGTCGATTTGCGGGGTCGCGTTGATGCGCCGGCGGACCAGGCCGGCGATCATACCGGCAACGGTCCAACCCAGGATCAGCACAACCAGCGCTTTGCCCGCGCTTACGATGAGCGGCCAGATGACATCGGCCTGGTTCAGATAGTCCTGCATGGTCTTGTTTGCTCCTGTTGATGCGGGTTGCCTTGAATGAATGAACCGCACCTGGGGTTCCGGAGCGGTCGAAACGACAAGCGTGCTGCTCAGCGTTGCAGCGAGTCGCGGATTTCCAGCAACACGTCAAGTTCCGACGGGCCTGCGGGCGCGGCTGGCTCGGCGGCGGCCTCGTCCCTGGCGGCGGACTCCTTGGCGCGATTAACCGCCTTTACCAGCATGAACACCACCCAGGCGATGATCAGGAAGTTGAACACCGCCATGATGAAGGCTCCATAGGCAAAGACCGAGGCTCCGGCCTCGCGGGCGGCAGACAGCGTGTCAAATGTAGTGCCATCGCCACCAAGGACGACGAAATTGTTGGTAAAGTCGACGCCACCGGTAAACAGCCCGACAATGGGATTGATCAGGTCGTCGACCAGCGATTTCACGATCGCGGTAAAGGCTGCGCCGATGATGATCCCGACCGCCATGTCCATGACATTTCCCTTGGCGACGAAGGCCTTGAACTCTTTTAGCATGGTCAGTTCCGTGTCTGAATTTGAACCGTTGTTGTCTTGCCAGACTTTGTGGCCGGTCCGGCATAGGGTCAGAAATAGCAGGGTGCAGGGTATCCGCACGGGGAAAAATAACGCGGAAATACGCGTTTTTGCAGCTGTCTCGGCTTGACCCGGCATACAGACGTCGGTCAAGGCCTGTTCGCTTCTACACAGCCAGTTGGTCAGGGGCGCACAATGCGACCTCTTCTTTCGCCCGGCAGGCAGCATAGGTCGTGTTCGAAACCAAAACTGGAGACACGCCATGTTTGATCTTGCAGAATTCCCTATCAGCCGCCGCTGGCCCGCTGCAAACCCCGATATCCTGCAACTCTATTCCTTTCCCACGCCAAACGGGGTCAAGGTTTCGATCCTGCTGGAGGAGCTGGGCCTGCCCTATGAGGCACATACCGTCACGCTGTCGGACGCGGATGTAAAAAGCCCCGAATTCCTGTCTTTGAACCCCAACAACAAGATCCCCGCGATCATCGACCCGAACGGGCCGGACGGTCAGCCGCTGACGCTGTTCGAAAGCGGGGCGATCCTGCTGTATCTGGCGGAGAAGTCCGGGCGTTTCATCGGTGAGACCGCCGCTGACAAGGCACGCGTCGTGCAATGGCTGATGTTCCAGATGGGTGGGGTCGGGCCGATGTTCGGCCAGCTCGGGTTCTTTTACAAGTTTGCCGGAGCCGAGATCGAGGATCCGCGCCCGCGTGATCGCTATATTGCCGAGGCGCGGCGGATTCTGGCGGTGCTGGACGGGCAGCTGGCGACGCGGGACTGGATCGCGGGCGACTACTCGATCGCGGATATCGCTATCGCCCCATGGCTGCGTGGGCTCGATTATTACGGCGCGCGCGAGGTTCTGGGCTGGGACGGGTTCCCCAATGTTGTCGCCTATCTTGACCGGTTCCTGGCCCGGCCTGCGGTGCAGCGCGGGCTGACGATCCCGGCGCGCGAGGGATGATCCCCCTCAGACCCGGCGCGACAGGGGTAGAAAGACAAATACGCCCAGCATCGTTAGCACGATGACAAAGGCGGCAAATTCGAAAGCGGCGGACACTGTTCCGGCGCTTTCGGCCCATTTACCGCCCAGACCGGGCAGGATCGCGAAACAGGCGTAATAGACAGTGTAGAACAGGCCCATGCCGATGGCCCGTTGCTCGGGTTTCAGAACGCGGGCGGGCAAGCTGATTAATCCCGCAACCGGGACGCCCGACAAGAGACCGATCAAGGCCATGGTGATCAGCATCGGCGGGACGCGGGGAAACAGGAACAGGGCGAGGCCAAAGAGACCAAGGCCGGTCAACAGCACCGTCGCGGGCCGTCCGGTGCGATCCGTCAGCCAGCCGCCAAATGTGCCGGTAGCGACGACGGTCCAGGACACGATGCTGATCGACAGGCCCGCCAGCTCCAGTGGCATCCCCCGGTCGACAAGCGATGTGGGACCAAAGGACAGCAAGGCGGCGAGGCTGGCGTTGAACGCGCCCCACGAGAACCCGGCAACAAGCACCGCGCCAAGAATAGCACCCTGCGGCACGGCCCGGGCAGGCGTACCCGTGGTGACGGGTGCTGTTTCGGGGCGGCGATAGAACAGGAAAAAGGCCACCAGGGCCGTCGCGATCAGGCCGGTTTCGACCGCGAACGGCAGGGCGACGCCACCCTGGGCCGCCAGCCACGGCTGTACCACAAGCGACAGGCCGATACCGGCAGGCCAGGAGTTGATGAAGATCACCATGGCGGTTGCGATCTGACGATTGGCAAACCAGTCGAGCACCAGCTTGCTCATCAGGACGTTCATCAGGATGCCGCCGATACCGGCCATCAACCGGGCGGCGCTGAACACGCTCAACGGCGGTTGCAGCGCCATGATCAACGACCCCGCCGTCATCAGCGCCAGCCCGAAGAGGATCACCCTTTCATCACCGAACCGGCGGGCGATGCCGCCGCCCGGCAAGGCGACCACCACCCCCGGCAGGAAATAGAGCCCCACGATCCAGCCGAGCCCGGCGATATCCAACGTATAGGTGTCAGACAGCACCGGACCGATGCCGCCGATGGTCGCGAACTGAAAGGCCATGGTGCAGCGCACCAGAAACAGCAGGACAAGAATACGCCAGTGCAACGCCATCGTTCCCCCTCCGACAGCAAATGCGACCAGCATCAGTATAATCCGTTGTCCGTCAACGCAAATCGCGTACCGGTCAGCCGGGCAAGGCCCCAGTCAGCACATAGCGCAGGACGGCGACCACCTGCGCGGGTGTTTCGGCAACCGCAAGGGCGGCGGCGTGTACCTCTTTCAGGGCATGCTGGTGTTCGGGTGGGCTGAGCACGATGATCGACTTGCCCAGCGCGGCGGCATAGCCCGCGTCGAAGGCGGCATTCCACTGCTTGTACTTGTCGCCAAAGCGGACCACGATAACATCCGCATCGGATATGCCCTTGCGGGTGCGGATTGCGTTTACCATGGCGCCCTTGTGGTCGTGCCAATACTTGTCCGACTCGGCGCCCAGGATCGCCACACCACAATCGTCGCTGGCGGCATGGTCGGTGACCGGGCCTGAGAAGCGCACGTCAAGCTCCTTTGCACCGGCAACGATCTGCTCGCGCCAATCGGTGTGGATCTCTCCCGACAGATAGACGTTCAGGGTCATACGGCTCTCCTTGCTTTGTTCCGGGTGGAGCCTAGGGCGCAGGGTGGCGTGGAACAACCCCGACGCTTCAGCGACGGCGGGCAACGAGGAAGCGGCGCGGGTCCTTGGCGGGAAAGCTTTCTTGCTCGACCATGTCAAAGCCCGCGCGGGTGATTGCGCGTTCCAGTTGCGCCTCTGTCGAAAAGGTAACCGGGGGTGCCTTGCCCAGCAGTTGCATCACCGGCAGGGCGAGGCGGATCACGGTGAGCTTCAGGCTGTTGCGGCCCTTGCTCAAGCAGAAAGTCTTGGAGATGAACAACCCGCCAGGCTTTAGCCGGTCATGGATCGCGGCCAGGCTGGCATCGAGATCATTGACCAGATGCAGCAGGTTGAAGGCCAGTACCGCATCGAACGTCCCTTCGGGCGGTGTCTCGGCCCGGGCTTCTACAAACTCGACGTTCTCCACCCCCTGTTCCGCCGCCTTGCGCCGCCCCACGGCCAGCATTGCAGGCGCAATGTCGGTGGCGACGATCCCAGCCACCTTCGGCGCCAGCCGCAAGGCGGTGGTGCCGGTGCCGCAGCCCAGTTCTAGAACCCGGTCGATGGGCTTCAGGTGGGCGGCGGTGCGTTCGAGTGTATAGTCATAGGATGCCATGTCCGCGATCGGGCTGCGGGCGTATTTTTCGGCAATCCGGTTCCAGAATGTGACGCTGTCAACCATGCGTGTCTCCTTTTGGCGGCACAATAGATATACGCAGAGTCATTAGAAATTGCCGAAATTCGCAGTTTGCTTATACAGGAATGCATGAATGATCTGACCAAGCTGGACTGGAACCACATCCGCGCCTTTCTGAAAACCGCCGAGGCGGGATCGCTGTCGGCGGCCGCGCGGCGATTGAACCTGACACAGCCGACGCTCAGCCGCCAGGTCGCGGCGCTGGAGCAGGATCTGGGCGTCTTGCTGTTCGAGCGGATCGGGCGGGCGCTGGTGCTTACCGAGGCGGGGGCCGATCTGCTGGAGCATACGCGCGCCATGGGGGCGGCAGCGGAGCGGGTGGCGCTGGCAGCTTCGGGCCAGGCGCAATCCATCGAGGGGCGCGTCAGGATCACCGCCAGCGACGTGATGTCGGCCTATGTGCTGCCCGAGGCGCTGCGCCGCATCCGTGCGCAGGCGCCCCGGCTGGAGATCGAGGTGATTGCCGCCAACGATATCCGCGATCTGATGCGGCGCGAGGCGGATATCGCGATCCGCCATGTGCGCCCCGAACAGCCCGATCTGATCGCCCGATTGGTGCGCGAAGCGACGGCGCATTTCTACGCAGCCTCCGCCTATCTCGACCGGCGCGGGCGTCCGGTGACCAAGGCTGATCTGGCGACGCATGACTTCATCGCCTTTGGCGATGTCAGCGAGATGCTTGGGCACTTGGCGCCGCTGGGCTTGCCGCTGACGCGTGCGAATTTCCGGCTCGGCTCGCAAAGCGGCGTGGTGGCCTGGGACTATGTGCGGCAGGGGTTCGGCATAGCACCGATGAGCGATGATGTGGCCGCGTTGACCGAAGGTGTGGAGCGGTTATTGCCAGAGATGGAGCCGCTGCTGTTCCCGGTCTGGCTGACTGCGCATCGCGAGGTGCACACCAGCCGGCGCATCCGTCTGGTGTTCGACATATTGGCCGATTTCCTGGCCGCTTGAAATGCAAAAGGGCACGCCAGGAGGCGCGCCCTTGTACCGTGAGACGAGAGCCGGATCAGCCGCGCAGGGTTCCGCCGGTGGCCTTGGCGACCTTCTCGACGATCTTGGCGCTGACGGCCTCGATATCCTTTTCCTTGAGCGTTGCCTCGGTCGGTTGCAGGCGCACGGTGATGGCGAGCGATTTCTTGCCTTCGCCCAGCGAACCGCCAATGAACTCGTCAAAGACGCGCACATCCTCGATCAGCGCCTTGTCGGCCCCGGCGGCGGCATTGACCAGTGTCAGCGCCTCGACGCCTGCATCGACCACAAAGGCAAAATCGCGTTCGACCGCTTGCAGGTCGCGCAGTGCAAGCGCCTCGCGCGTGGTGCCCGATTTGCGGGGCAGCGGCACTTCTTCGGGCCAGAGCACGAAGGCGACCGCCGGTCCCTTGACGTCCATTGCCTGCAACACGCGGGGGTGCAGCTCGCCAAAGATGCCCAGAACCTTTTTCGGGCCAAGGCAGATACGGCCATGGCGGCCCGGATGCCACCAGCCCTCGGCCCCGCGCAGGATCTGCACCTTGGCGGGCGCGCCCATGGCGGCCAGCACCGCCTCGGCATCGGCCTTGGCGTCATAGACATCGACCGGGCGCGCGGCGCCATGCACGTCCTTGGGTCCGGTACGGCCGACCAAGAGGCCCGCGATCTGCGCCCGTTGTTCGCCCGGCTCGCCGCCGTGGAACACCGGCCCCGCCTCGAACAGGGCCAGATCGGCAAAGCCGCGCGCCTGATTACGGGCAGCGGCAGCCAGCAGGCCCGGCAGCAGGTCGGGGCGCATATGGCTCATTTCCGACGAGATCGGATTTTCCAGCATGGTCGCATCAGTACCGCCACCGAACAGCGCCGCCGAGGCCTGGTCGATGAAAGTATAGCTGACGCATTCGTTGTACCCCAGCGAGGCCGCCGTACGGCGCGCCATCGACAGGCGGCGCTGTTGCGGTGTCATCACCGGTTTCGGCACGCCAGAGGTCAGACGCGGAAGCGGCTTGCCCACCAGCTTGGTCAGCGACGCGATGCGGGCCACTTCCTCGACCAGATCGGCCTCGCCCTGCACATCCGGGCGCCAGCTGGGCACATGCGCCATGTTGCCTTCGAGCCGGAAGCCAAGGCGCGTCAGCGTCTGGCGCTGTTCGCTTTCGGGGATGTCCATGCCGACCAGCGACCGCACGCGTTCGGCGTCCAGCTTGTAGGCGCGGGAATGGTTGGGAACCGCACCCGCGATCACCACGCTCGAGGCCTCGCCGCCGCAGATATCGAGGATCATCTGGGTCGCGTGTTCCAGCCCTTCGAGCGTGTATTCCGGATCGACCCCGCGCTCGAAGCGATAGCGCGCGTCCGAGTTGATCTTGAGTGCGCGGCCCGCAAGCGCGATCTGCACATTGTCCCAATAGGCGCTTTCGAGGAAGACATTCACCGTCTCCTCGGTACAGCCAGTGGCGTCACCGCCCATGATACCGGCGATGCTCTCGGGCCCTTCATCGTCCGAGATCACCATCATGCCGGGCTGGAAGGTGTATTCCTTCTCGTCCAGCGCCTTGAGCGTTTCGCCCCCTGCCGCGCGGTGGACGCGCAGGTTGCCCTTGACCTTGTCCGCGTCAAAGACGTGCAGCGGGCGGTTGTGGTCATAGGTCATGTAATTGGTGATATCGACCAGCGCCGAGATCGGGCGCAGGCCGATGGCGCGCAGCTGGTCCTGCAACCATTGCGGGCTGGGGCCATTGCGCACGTCACGGATCAGGCGGCCGGTGAACAGCGGGCAGCCGTCGCGGGTATCCTCGTCGATGGTGACCTTGATCGGGCAGTCAAAATCGCCTGGCACCGGCGCATAGGCGCGGGTTTTCAGCGTACCAATGCCGCGCGCGGCCAAGTCGCGGGCGATGCCCGCCACGCCCAGCGCGTCGGGGCGGTTGGGGGTGATCGCGATCTCGATCACCGGGTCGACCTTGGCCGGGTCGTTCTCGGCCAGCCAATCGATGAACAGCTCGCCCACCTCGCCCGAGGGCAGTTCGATGATGCCGTCATGTTCCTCAGACAGTTCCAGCTCGCGCTCGGAACACATCATGCCGTGGCTTTCGACACCGCGGATATTGCCGACCGAGAGGGTCACGTCGATGCCGGGCACATAGTCGCCCGGTTTTGCCAAAACCACGGTGATGCCTTCGCGCGCGTTGGGGGCGCCGCAGACGATCTGTTTCTCGCCCTCGTTGGTTTCCACCACGCAGACGCGCAGGCGGTCGGCATCGGGGTGTTGCTGGGCCGATTTGACATGGGCCAGAGTGAACCCGGCCAGACGCGCGGCTGGGTTCTCGATGCCTTCGACTTCGAGCCCCAGATCGGTCAACGCCTCGGCGATTTCGTCCACGCTGGCGGTGGTGTCCAGGTGGTCCTTCAGCCAGGAGAGGGTGAATTTCATGTCGTCGTCCTGTCCTTGATGCGGGTCAGCCCGTCGCCGGTTCCGGTACGCTGCTGCCAAGGTTCGTTTTGGTCAGACCGGCTTTAGCGGATTAGGTCAGGATGGAAAAGAGTGGACCGCATATGTGCGGGCTGTCAGCTTGCGTTGCGCAGCCGTTCCAGCACCCGCAACGAGGCGTAGCCGTCAGGCGCCAGGCCCTGATCCAGCTGATAGTCGCGCACCGCGTTGATGGTCAGCGGTCCGATCTTGCCGTCGATCTTTTGCGTATCGAACCCGGCGGCGGTCAGGCGCTCTTGCAGCTCGATCCGTTCGTCCAGGGTCAGCGCCCGGTCGGCGCGTGGCCAGCTGCCCCGGATCGGCCCCCCACCGGCGATGCGGTCGGCCAGATGGCCGACCCCGATCACATAGGCATCGGCGGTGTTATAGGTCTCGATCACCGCGAAATTGTCAAAGATCATGAAGGCCGCGCCGCTATGCCCGGCGGGCAGCAGGATGCTGGCGGGGCCATGGTCGGGCACCGCGTGGCCCTGAACGTCGCGCACGCCCTGAGCGGCCCAATCCGACGGCATCCTTGTCAACTCGCGCCGTGCGCTTGTCAGGTCGAACCCCTTTGGCAACTGCACCTCGACCCCCCAGGGTTGGCCGCTGACCCAGCCATTGGCCTTGAGATAAGCAGCGGTCGAGGCCAGCGCGTCGCTGGGGTCGTCCGACCAGATATCGCGGCGCCCGTCGCCGGTGAAATCCACCGCGTGATCCTGATATGAGGTCGGCATGAACTGGGTATGGCCCATCGCGCCCGCCCAGCTGCCGCGCAGATCGCGCAGCCGGGCATCGCCGCTGTCAAGAATGCGTAGGGCGGCGATCAGCTGTTCTTCGAAGAACGCGGCGCGACGCGTGTCAAAGGCCAACGAAGCCAGCGAACGTAGGGTGCTGTCGCTCCCGCGTACCGCGCCATAGGCGCTTTCCAGTCCCCAGATGGCGGCGACCACATGGCGGTCGACGCCCCATTGTGCCTCGATCCGGGTCAGCAGGTCGGTATGGCGCGCGACGGCCTTGCGGCCATTGGCGATGCGGGCCTCGGACACGGCAGTGTCGAGGTAATCCCAGATCGTTTTGGTGAACTCCGCCTGGTTGCGGTCGCGCCGGACCACTTCGGCATCATAGCGGAGGCCGGGCAAGGCGGCATCCAGCGTAGCCGGGGTGATGCCGAGAGCCAGCGCACGGGCGCGAAACCCGGCCAACCAGGTTTGAAACTGCGCTTCGAGATCCTGAGAGGCAGGCGTGAGTGTAACCGGCCGCAATACTGGGCGCAGCGATTGCGCCACCGCCGGTATCAGCGTGGCGGGTGTTTCCGCCGCAACGCTGCCGCCCAGGCATAACGCCAGAGATGTCAGGAACCGGATCATGGGTCGCGCCCTGCTTTGCTGCTCGGCCCCAGCCTACCGCGAAAGCGGCGGCGGACAAAGTACTCACGCTTGCTGCGCGCGAATCTGTGCCAGCGCATCGCGCAGCATCGGCACCCTGCGCGGGCGAAAGCTCTGCCCGGTGACCACCAGATCGCGCATCCGGTCCAGCCGGAACACCCGCACATCCTTTCGCAACAGGCACCAGGCAATCAGCACGCTGGAGCGATCCATATAGACGATGGACAGCGGATAGACAGTGCGCGAGGTGGCGGCGCCATGCATGTCGGTATAGTCGAAGCTGACCGCCATCTCGTCCCAGGCGGCGGCGCGCAGCTGGGCCACCGGGATTGTCGGTGGCTGGGGCCGGTCAAACCGGGTCGCGGTCAGCACCGCATGTGACAGGCGGTGCGACTGGCGCGGCGGCAGACGGCCCTGAAGCTTGCGCAAGGCGGCGCTGGCGGCCTGGCTGAGTGCCGGGTCGCCGATCAGTTCCGCCTCGCGCAGACCCAGAACCAGCGCCTCTAACTCGTCATCGGTAAAGCCGAGCGGGGGCAGGGTGGCGTCCTCGATCAGGGTAAAGCCAAACCCTGCTTCGCCGTCGATCACGGCGCCAAGACCGCGCAGCGCGTCGATGTCGCGATGGATGGTACGGGAAGAGACGCCCAGATCCTGTGCCAGCGCCGTCGAGGTATGCGGCGCCGGGCCCGAGCGCAGGGCCTGCATCAGCTGGAACAATCTTGCGGTTTTGGACATGGCGCAGGGTAACCCGATGCTGATGACAGAAACTGGCATCATGCTGCCCTATCCAGTCGGCAGTTGAAACCAAGGACCGGACAGATGTTGACCCTGATGATGTTTCCCAAGGCCTTCGGGCTATACTCTGCCAGCCCGTTTTGCGTGAAAGCGGCCTATCTGATGCAACTGAGCAGGCACACCTGGCAACGACAGGACATGAACGATCCGCGCCGCATGCCTCATGGCAAACTGCCCGTCCTGCGCACGCCGGAACGGCTGGTGCCCGACAGCGATGGTATCCGCGCCTGGCTGGAGTCGCGGGGCGCGGAATTCGACCGTGGTCTGACCGATGCCCAGCGGGCCAGTGCGCGGGCGCTGATCCATATGGCCGAGGATCACCTGTATCCCTATCTGGTGCTGGATCGATGGGGCGATGACGCGGTCTGGGCAATCATTTGCGACACATTCTTTGGTGAGATCCCGCGCCTGTTGCGCAAACCGGTCACCAATCGGATCCGGGCGCAAGTGCTGCGCGGGCTCGACTTTCAGGGCATGGGCCGGTTTTCCGAAACAGATCGGCGCGACCGGGTCGAGCGCAGTTTCGAAGCGGTGACCGCACTGTTGTGGCAGAAACCCTTCATCTTTGGTGATACGCCAACCGGTGCCGATCTGTCGGTCGCGCCGATGCTGGCCGCGATGCGGGCGACACCGGTCGCGACCCCGCTGCAACGCCGCGTCGCGGGTGACCGGCTATTGTCGGACTATGTCGACAGGATGGACGCGACCATTCCCCTGACATGACCAGCCCTTTGGATTAAAAGCTTGTTTCGGTTTGCGGCCTGTCCGACCGCACAGCGCGGGTCTGGTCAACTTGCGCGCGCTGGCTGGCCATCTGTTGCGCCAACCCCGGATCACGGCTCGAAACGAACGGCGCGCCCCATGCCTGGAGGAACATGAGGCGCGCGCAAGGCGCGACAACCGAGGGAGGTCCGGTTTATCGCGAATGACCCGCGCGCCCATCAAACCGCAGGGGCGCGCGGATCGGAGGTTAGTTGACCGACTTTGCCTCGATCCGTTCGGGCGTGTCGGCGGATTTGACCGAAGCGATCTCGATCCGGCGCGGTTTCAGCGCCTCGGGAATCTCGCGCTTCAGGTCGATATGCAGCATGCCGTTTTCGTGGCTGGCTCCGGTCACGCGCACGTGATCGGCCAGAGTGAAGCGGCGTTCGAACGCACGGGTGGCGATGCCGCGATGCAGATAGGTCCGTTCGGCCTCGTCGGCGGCCTTGCGGGCCGAGATCACCAGGGCATTTTCCTTGACCTCGACCGACAGGTCGCTATCGGCGAAACCGGCCACCGCGATCGAGATGCGATAGGCGTCTGCGGCGGTTTTCTCGATGTTATAGGGCGGATAGCTGGGCTGCCCCACGTCGCTTGACATGACCCTGTCCATCAGATCGGCGATCTGGTCGAAACCGATGCTGGCGCGGTGCAGCGGGGCGAAATCGAAACTGCGCATATGTCGTAATCCTCTTCTTCGAGCGATTGATGCCAAAGCCCTCCGTCACGGACGGGCGGTTTCAGGCCCGGACCCCGCTTTGCGGCGGCCCGGTCAAATTGACATGGGAAAGCGCAGAAGTGTTTTCAAGAGCCGCCGGGACGCAGGAACTTGGCCCCAGAGGCGCCCGACGACAGGCCGCCGCCCACTTGCAGGCGGCGGATATTGGCCGCCGGCGCCAGGGCATTGGCGCGCAGCTTCTGTTTCAGGGCGGCGACGGTTTCGGCCAGTTCCATGCCATAGCCGATAGAGCGGCCTTCGATCACGGCACCGGCGGAAACCAGCGACAACACGCGGCCCCGGCTGCCTTCGCGCGCAAGGATGGCCGCGCCGGACGAGCCAAAGGTCACGTCACAGTCAAAGGCGATCAGCCCCTCTTGCCGCCAGAGCATCTGGCAGGCGCGCTGGCGCGATATCGCCTCGGCCCGACCGCGCCCGTAGGACGAGACGCTGATTTCGCTGCCGGTCACGTCGCCCGAATGCAGGGCGAAGGGGTCGGCCAGCGCGGTCGGCACCGGATTGTCCAGCCGCATCAGGGCGACATCGACCCGGATACGCTCGGCCGAGACAGCGCCCGCGGGCTGGAATTCGGAAGGTGTCACGATCTGCACGACACGGCGGTCGGCTATGGAGGTGCCATCGCGGAAACCGGCGCGAAAGGTGATCTCGCCCGCGCGGTAATGTGCGCTGGTGCGCCCGTCAAAGGCGCAATGGGCGGCGGTCAGAACCAGGTCGGGGGCAATCAGGGTGCCAGTGCAAAATCCCTGTTCGGCAATGTCAAGCCGCCCGACTGCCTCCCACCCGAACAGGTCGTCGCGGTCGGTCAGGCGGCGGAGCCCGGAATTCTGTGCCAGGGCAGGCAGGGCCAGCAGGGCCGAGAGTGCAAGGGCGCATAGTGCCTTCATGGTTTGACAAACTTGGCGCCCGATGCGCTGCCCCGATTGCTGACGGACAGGCGGTTGACGCGAGGTACCGTCGGATTGGCAACCCGTTTACGACTGTCCAGTTCTCCCATCAGATAGGTCAGAGTGTCATCGAGCGAGGTGCCAAGCGCCACGCGTGCGCCATCGACCTCGGCCTTGGCCGAAACCACCGAGACAATGCGTGGTGTAGTGTCCGACAGGCTGAAGACCGGAGACCCCGAGGCGCCGAAGTCCACATCGCAGGTCATGACCAGCACGCCCTGCTGCCGGGCCATGACCGCGCAGGACCTTTGCAGCGAGGGCGCCTCGGCCCGGTCATGGGCATAGGAGACCACCTGGACCGCATCGCCCCGCATCGGGTGGCTGCCGGTCTCAAACGGGATGACGGTGGTGTTGCGGATCGGCTGGCTCAGCTTCAAAAGCGCCAGGTCGTTGCGTACCCGGTCGGCGGTGACCGAACCTTCGTAAAGATAGTCGGGGTGATGAACCGCCCGCGCAACCCTGCGATAGGCCGAGGCGCGCCCGCGCCGCCAACCTGCCAGGAACTCGATCCGGGCCGGGTCGATCCGCTGTCCGGTGGTTTTGTCGTAAAGACAATGGGCGGCGGTCAGCACCAGATCGGGCGCGATCAGGGCGCCGGTACAGAACCCGGTCCCGTCGATATCCAGCCGCCCGACTGCAAGCCAGCTGCGCCCGGCATCGGTGGTTTCAAGGCTGGTCAGCCCGCTGTCCTGCGCACCCGCGATGGTCGCCGCGGTGGCAAGAACGAATGCCAGTATGGATTTGCGCACGCGGTCCTCCGCACCTGTTGTCGGGGACAGAAGTAGTGGGCCCATTGGGCGAAAATGGGGCGCGGTCGGGACTTCTTGACGGATATGCGCGAGCTGCCGCTTGCGCCAAACGGTCAGGCTTGGCAGGGTCGCATCAGTTGCCGCGTGGCTGACGACACCGACATAACAAGGGTTCCGAATTGTCTCTGCATCTATCGGTCGAGCAATGACATTGTCTGCTACACGGTCATGGCTGGTGCTGGCGGGGCTGGCGCTTGGGGTGACAGTGACCAACGGGTTTGCCCGCTTTGCCTATGGTCTGCTGCTGCCAGCGATGAAATCGGAGATGCAGTGGAACTATGCCCAGGCGGGCTGGCTGAACACGGCCAATGCGCTGGGCTATATCGCGGGCGCGGTGCTAACCATGATGGCGATCCGGCGCGTCGGCCCGGTGCGCTTGTTCGTCATCGGTCTGATTGCCACCACACTGGCGCTGCTGGCTACCGGAGCGAATGCCGAACTGTGGTGGCAGACATCTTGGCGCATTCTTGCCGGGTTCTTTGGCGCGATGTCCTTTTCCACTGCCGGAACGCTGACCGCTGGCCTGTTCCGCGACGATCCGAGGCGTAACGCGCTGGCGATCGCGATCTTGTTCGGGTCAGGCGGAGGCTTCGGCATTGTGCTGGCCGGAGCCGCGCTGCCGCTGTTTCTGGAGGCATATGGCCCGGCAGCATGGCCGCTGGCCTGGTATCTGATTGGCGGCGCCAGCCTGACCTTCCTGCCGCTGGCCCTGTGGGCGGCGGTGCAACAACGCGCCCCTGTCCAGTCGCAGGCGGGGCAAGCCCCGTTGCCGCTGCGCCGGATGCTGCCGGAACTGGCGGGTTATGCCGGGTTTGGTCTGGGATACATCGTCTATCTGACCTTTCTGTCGGCCTGGATGACCGAGCAGGCGGCCAGCGCACCCTTTATCGCTCTGGTCTGGGTAATCCTGGGGCTGTGCATCTCGGTCTCGCCGCTGGTGTGGCGGCCGGTGCTGGCGCGCCATGCCTCGGGCCTGCCGTTGGCGATGATCCTGACCGGCATCGCCGTCGGCTCCGCCTTGCCGGTGGTGTTGCCCAATGGTCCGGCCCTGTTGGTCTCGGCGGTGGTCTTTGGTCTGTCGGTATTTATGGCGCCGGGGGCGGTGACCAATTTCGCGCGCCAGAACCTGCCTCCCGAAAGCTGGGGCCGGGCGATCAGCCTGTTCACGGTGGTGTTTGCCGTTGCCCAGACGCTCGGCCCCTATGGGGCCGGGTTGGTCGGTGATCTGGTCGGCGACATCGGCGTCAGCCTGCTGGTCGCCGCCGGCCTCTTGCTGGCCGGGGCGGCGATTGCATCGCGGCAGCGGCCGCTTTAACGCAGGATCGGTACTTCGGGCGCGCGCTTGCCCGGCGCGGTCATCGCCGGTGGCTGTGGCCCGCCCGTGGCCCAGTCCAGCAGTTCCACCGTGTGCATGATCGGCAGTTCGGTGCCCGAGCCAATCTGCATCATGCAACCGATATTGCCCGCCGCGATCAGGTCGGGCTTCTTTGCCTCAAGCGTGCGGACCTTGCGCGCCTTGAGCTTGCCCGAGATCTCGGGCTGCATCAGGTTATAGGTCCCGGCCGAGCCGCAGCAGAGATGGCTGTCGGCAGGTTCGACCACCTTGAACCCCGCGCGTTTCAGCAGGTCCTTGGGATAGGTCTTGATCTTTTGCCCGTGTTGCAGCGAGCAGGCAGCGTGATAGGCCACGGTCAGCCCCTTGTCGGTACCTTCGGGCAGGTCGAGCTGCATCAACAACTCGCTTATGTCCATCGCGATGGACGACACGCGGGCGGCCTCGGCTGCCAGCGGCTCGTTGCGGAACATGTGGCCGTAATCCTTGACGGTGGTGCCGCAGCCGCTGGTGTTGATCACGATCGCGTCCAGCCCCGCACCATCCATTTCGCGCACCCAGGCGCGGATGTTCTTTGCCGCCGTCGCGTGGCTTTCACCGGTGCGCCCCATGTGATGGGTCAGCGCGCCGCAGCAGCCCGCCCCCTCGGCCACCACGACCTCGCAACCCAGCCGGGTCAGCAGGCGGATGGTGGCGTCGTTGATATCGGTGTTCAGCGCCTTTTGCGCACAGCCGGTCATCAGGGCGACGCGTTTCTTGCGCGCGCCGGTCGGGGCAAAGCTCTGCGGATCGTCGTTGCGGCTCACTGGCGGGATATGTTTCGGCGCCATGTCGAGCATCGCGCGCAGCCGCGCATCGGGCATCAACCCGCGGAACGGACGGCCGATCTTGGCCCCCAGCAAAGCCAGCCGGAACCGTGTTGGATAGGGCAGGACGCGCGCCAGAATCCAGCGCAGCGCCCGGTCGCTGAACGGGCGGCGGTAATTCTGTTCGATATACTCGCGCGCGTGATCGACCAGATGCATGTAATTCACGCCCGAGGGGCAGGTGGTCATGCAGGCCAGACAACTCAGGCAACGGTCGATATGCTTGACCGTCTTTGCGTCGGGAACCCGGCTGTTTTCCAGCATGTCCTTGATCAGGTAGATGCGCCCGCGCGGGCTGTCGAGTTCGTCGCCCAGCACCTGATATGTCGGACAGGTGGCGGTACAGAACCCGCAATGTACGCAGGAACGCAGGATCTCGTTGGCGCGCTGGATGCCGGGATCGCTCAGCTGTTCGGCGGTGAAATTCGTCTGCATCGCTTACCCCATCAGTCCCGGGTTGAAGTGCCCTTTCGGGTCGAACCGCTGCCGCAGGCCGCGTGACAGCGCGGCAAGCGGGGCCGGTTCCGGCTGGAACATGGCGCGCTGCGTCCGATCCCCTCGGATCAGGGTCGCATGGCCCGCAAATTCGCCCAGCCGCGCGCGCAGGTCGGTGCCTTTGGGCATCAGCGCCCAGATCAACCCGCCGCCCCAGTCGAACAGCAATGCCTCGGCCTTGCAACGCGCGGCCAGCTCGGGCGCATCGCCCGGTTTCACCGAAATTCGCCAGACCTCGCCTTCGCGCCCGTGAAATGGCGCCACATCGCGAATACCCGGCCAGGGATCGTCCTCCAGCCGCGCGACGGCTCCGAATGGTGCCAACAGTCGGCTCAGCGCCTCTGCCCGATAGGCGACCGAGGCCTCGAAGCCCTCGATCCGAACCAGCGCCGATCCCAAGGCTGGGTCATAGGCCGCACCGGTCACCTCATAGGGAGAGCCAAGCCCGGCCGACAACGCGCGCACTGCGGATGCCGCATCGGGTACCGAAACGGTCAGAGTGGCTTGTGTCTCGGCCCTTGGCAGCACTTTCAGCGAGACCTCGCTCAGCACCCCCAACGTGCCCCAGGACCCGGCCATCAGCTTGACCAGGTCATAGCCGGTGACATTCTTCATCACCCGACCACCATTGCTGATCACCTGGCCCAGCCCGTCGACATAGCGCACCCCCAGTAGGAAATCGCGTGCCGCGCCCGCCTGTATCCGGCGGGGGCCCGAGATATTGCCGGCCACCACGCCGCCGATGGTGGGCGTGCCCTCGGTCCCCATCAATCCGCGATGATCCATCGGCTCAAAGGCGAGCCGCTGCCCCTCAGCTGCCAGCGCCGCCTCGATCTCGGCCACGGGCGTTCCCGCTTTGGCAACAAGAGTCAGCGCGCCGGGTTCATAAAGCGTGATGCCACTCAACCCCGAGATATCCAACTCGGCCTCGGGTCCCGGAATGCCGCGCGTGCCACCGCCCAGAATTCGCACCGGCCCGCTCAGCCCGGCCACGATCTCGGCCAGTTCAGCCTCTGTCTCGGGTTTCATCTTTTCACTTTGCTCCAAATACTCCGGGGGGAATTGGCCGCAGGCCAAGGGGGGCGGCGCCCCCGTTACTCTGCCGCAACCTGTACCGCGCGGCGGCTTTCCGAGACCGACAGTGGAAACACCTTGGCAGGGTTCAACAGCCACTGCGGGTCGAACACGTCCTTGACCGCCATCTGCGCCTCAAGATCTTCTGCTGCATATTGGTGCAGCATCAGGTCGCGCTTCTCGATCCCTACCCCGTGTTCGCCGGTCAGGCAGCCGCCCGCATCGACGCAGAGTTTCAGGATATCAGCACCAAATGCCTCACATTTTTCCAGGTCACCGGGCTTGTTGGCATCAAACAGGATCAGTGGGTGCATGTTGCCGTCGCCTGCGTGGAACACGTTACCCACCTTCAGCCCGTATTCCTGGCTGAGTTCGCCAATCCGGCGCAGCACCATTGGCAGGGCGGAAACGGGGATGGTGCCGTCGAGGCACATGTAGTCATTGATCTGCCCCATGGCGCCAAAGGCCGATTTGCGGCCCAGCCAGATGCGGGCGCTTTCATCGGCCGACTGGCTTTCGCGCAGTTCCAGCGGGTTATGGCGCCGGGCGATCTCGATGATGCGGGTCAACTGGTCGTCGATTTCGGCCTCGGACCCCTCGACCTCGACAATCAGCAGCGCCTCGCATTGCGGATAACCCGCCTTGGCAAAGGCTTCGCAGGCCTCGATACAGAGCCGGTCCATGAATTCGATCGCCACTGGCAGAACGCCTGCCTTGATGATGTCGCTGACACAGGCGCCCGCGACCTCGTTGCTGTCGAACGCCATCAGCACCGGGCGCGCACCCTCGGGCTTGCGCAGGATGCGCAGGGTGGCTTCGGTGACGACGCCCAATTGCCCCTCGGACCCGCAGATGACGCCCAGCAGGTCCAGCCCGCCCGCATCCAGATGTGCGCCGCCGATCTCGACCACGGTGCCGTCCATCAGCACCATGGTGACGCCTAGCAGGTTGTTGGTGGTCACCCCGTATTTCAGGCAATGCGCCCCGCCCGAGTTCATCGCGATATTGCCCGCGATGGCGCAGGCCAGCTGCGACGAGGGGTCGGGGGCGTAGAAGAAATCCTCGACCTCGACCGCGCCGGTGACGCTCAGGTTGGTGCGGCCCGATTGCACCCGGATGATGCGGTTGTCATAGTCCGTCTCCAGCACCTCGTTCATCCGCGCGACGCCCAGGATCACGCTGTCGGCGGTGGGCAACGCACCCCCCGCCAGCGAGGTGCCTGAACCGCGCGGCACCACTGGCACGCCCTCTTCATGGCAGATGCGCAGCACGTCCGAGACGTCCTGTGTCGAGGCGGGCAGCACCACAAGCAGTGGCGGACAGCGATAGGCGGTCAGCGCGTCGCATTCATAGGCGCGGGTCTCGGACAGGTCGTCGATCACCGCATCGGCGGGCAAGACCTGCCGCAGACGTTGCACAAGGCGCGGCTTCTTGGCCAGAACGGTTGGATTCGGGGCGGGCATATCCATCGGGGATCCTCCATCTGGTAAAGTAATATTACCAATTTTGCGATCTGGCAAGGCAAAGCGGTAAGACGTACTGTCGCGCCCATGACCTGGATCGACCGCGCCCTTGCTTTTGCCCCGATGGACTACCTAGCCGTTGCCGTCTTGCTGGCGGGGTGGCTGTGGATCGGCTGGCGGATCGAGAATCCATCGCCGGGGAGGCCTTCGGTCTCGGCCTTGATGGCGGATTTCCGACGCGACTGGATGCGCCAGATGGTGACCCGGCAGCCGCGCGTTTTCGATGCGCAGCTGATCTCGATCATGCGGCAGGGGACATCCTTCTTTGCTTCGACGGCGGTGATTGCGGTGGGCGGTGGGTTGGCGCTGATCGGCAATACCGACCGGTTGTCGGACATCGCGCAGGATCTGGCGCTGACCAGCGCGCCGGCGCTGGTGTGGGAGGTCAAGATATTGATTGTGCTTCTGTTCCTGTCCAATGCCTTCCTGAAATTCGTCTGGGCCAATCGCCTGTTCGGGTACTGCGCGGTGCTGATGGCCGCTGTTCCGAACGAGCCCGAGGATGCGCGCTGTCTGCCGCGCGCGGCACAGGCGGCCGAGATCTGCATCACCGCTGCGCGAAGCTTCAACAAGGGGCTGCGCTCGACCTATTTCGCGCTCGCTTCGGTGGCCTGGTTGGTCGGGCCACTGGCGCTGATCGGGGCGGGGGTGTTGACGGTTGCGGTGCTCTACCGACGCGAATTCGCCTCCCACTCGCGAACGGTTCTGCTAACCCTGCCAGCCGAAGGGAGCCTGGACACGGCATCGTGAGCGTGCCGACGGGACGACCGGGTTAGGCTGTTGCTATGCGATTTCTGATTCCGTTCCTTCTCCTGGCGGCCCCGGTTCTGGCCGACCCGCCCGCGATCGAGAAAGTCACCGCGCACCAAAGTGGCGATGGTTGGCGCTTCGATGTCACCCTGCGCCACCCCGATACCGGCTGGGATCACTATGCCGATGGCTGGCGGGTGTTGGATATGCAGGGGCAGGAGTTGGGGATGCGTACCTTGTTCCATCCGCATGAGACCGAGCAGCCCTTTACCCGCTCGCTGGGTGGGGTGGCTGTCCCAGCGGGCACCCGGCAGGTACAGATCGAGGCGCGTTGCAATGTGGATGGTTGGGCGCCGCTGCGTCTGGTCGTGGACCTGCCTTGACCTGAACGGACACGGGCAGCAACGCAAAAGGGGCCGGTTGTCCGGCCCCTGCGTGTTGGTCCTGTGCCGGATTTCAGCCCGGCGACATGCCGCGCAGCTTTTCGGAACGACGCCGCAGCAGTTCCACCACGGTCAACAGCGCAATCGAGATCACGACGAGGATCGTGGCCACCGACAGGATTGCCGGGCTGATCTGTTCGCGGATACCGTTCCACATCTGGCGCGGGATGGTCTGTTCGTCCAGGCCGCCGACAAAAAGCACCACCACAACCTCGTCAAACGAGGTGACAAAGGCGAACAGCGCACCCGAAATCACACCGGGCAGGATCAGCGGCATCTGCACCTTGAAGAAGGTGGTGACGGGATCAGCGCCCATATTCGCCGCGGCCCGCGTCAGCGAATGGTCGAACCCGACCAGCGTTGCGGTCACCGTGATGATCACGAAGGGGATGCCAAGCGTGGCATGGGCGAGAATGATACCCAGATAGGGTATGCCCCAGTCCTGAATGCCGATCGACGAGTAGAAGAAGAACAGGCCCGTCGCGGTGATGATGATCGGCACGATCATCGGCGAGATCAGGATCGCCATGACCGCGCGCCGTCCGGGCATCTCGGGCCGGGACAGACCCAGCGCCGCGATGGTGCCTAGCGTGGTGGCCAGGATGGTCGAGAAGAAACCGATGATGATCGAGTTCTTGGTGGCCTGGATCCACTGTGCGTTCGCCCATGCGTCGGCCCACCATGAACTGTCGCGCGGTGCCTCGGGTTCAAGCATGCCAAAGGTCAGCAGCAGATCATACCAGCGGGTCGAAAACCCCTCGGCGTCAAAGGACAGCATCTTGTCGGTAAAGGTGAAATAGGGCTCGGCGTTGAAGCTGAGCGGAATGATCACCAGGATCGGCGCGATCAGGAACAGAAAGATCAGTGCGCAGATCACGAGATAGGCATAGTGCCAGACCCGTTCCAGGGGCGATGCGTGTTTGGGAAGTGCCATGTCCGATTACCCCAGTTTCAGATTGTCGATGCCGATCAGGCGATCGTACAGCCAGTAGAGAAGCAGGACGCCGGCCAGCAGCAGCGCGGCCAAGGCGGCGGCGAGCGACCAGTTCAACGATTTCTGCATGTGGAAAGCGATCAAGTTCGAGATCAGCTGACCATCTGCACCACCGACCAGCGCGGGTGTGATGTAATACCCGACCGCCAGGATGAAGACGAGCAGCGCCCCGGCGCCGATCCCGGGCACGGTCTGTGGAAAGTAGATGCGGCGGAACGCGGTCCAGCTGGTGGCGCCCAACGAGCGCGCGGCGCGTACATAGGACGGGTTGATCATCCGCATGACCGAATAGAGCGGCAGCACCATGAACGGCAGCAGGATATGCGTCATCGAGATCACGGTACCGGCCCGGTTATACATCAGCTGCAAGCGGCCATCGTCGCCAAGGATACCGAGGCCAACCAACGTATCGTTCAGCACACCCTGACTTTGAAGCAGCACCATCCAGCTGGTGGTCCGCACCAGCAGCGAGGTCCAGAAGGGCAGAAGCACCAGGATCATCAGCAGGTTGGAATGGCGTAGCGGCAGCGTCGCCAGCAGATGTGCGATCGGATAGGCCAGGATGAAGGTCAGGAAGGTGATCAACAGTGACAAGGTCAAGGTCCGCATGAACAGCTTGACATAGACCTGCCGGTTCTCGGGCACCATGGTCACCGCGCCGCTGGCATCGCGTTCGCGGTCGATGGCGGCAAGGTAGAAGTTCGTCGTGTATGAGGACGAGGCCCCGCGCATCGCCTGCCAAAGCTCGGGATTGCCCCAATCCTTGTCCAGCTCGAGAATCGCCTCCTTGTAGGGCGGTTCCAGCTTTTTGGCGCTGCGGGCGGCCTTGGTGAACATCGAACGTGAGCCTGACAGTTCATAATTGATCCGGGTGCCCGCCTGACCGGGTGCCTTCAGATCGCGCAGCGTCACCAGATCGGCGGCCAGCGCGGCAAAAGCGGCCTCGTCTGGCACCGTGCCCGGCGGGTTGGCCTCGAACCAGGCGGCAAGGTTGGTCATGATCGGGGTGCGGTCGCCCGAGGTTACGTCCTCGTGCCAGGTGAACCCGTCGTTATAGACCGAGCGGTAAAGCATCTGCCCAATCGGGAACACGAAGGTGATCAGGATGAAAGCCAGAAGCGGCAGAACTAAGAGAAAGGCGCGGCGCCGCGCACGGGCCTGCGCCCTGAGCAGCGCGCCCTTGAGCGGTTTGCCGTCCGCAGTGGTCAGCGGCTGAGCGATATCGGTCATCGGGGCTTCGTCCTGGGAAACTTGTGTGGGAAAGAGCCGCCCCGGAGAGGGGCGGCCCGGCAGTGTCAGATCAGTTCGCCAGCCAGGCGTTGAACCGCTCGTTCAGTTCAGCGTCCTTGTCGACCCAGAACTCGAAGTTGTTGACCAGAGCATTCTTCAGGGCTGCTTCCGAGGTCGGCATATGCGGTGCCATCTCGGTCTTGCCGTCCTGGTAGAGGCCGACCAGCGCGCCCGAGGACTTGCGTGCCGGGCCATAGCTGATCCACTTGGCCTGATCCGCCAGCGCTTGGGTGCTGGTGGAGAAGGCGATGAACTGCATGGCGGCGTCCTTGTTCGGTGCGCCTTTGGGGACCACGAACAGGTCGAAGTCGAGGATCTGACCGTCCCACATGATTTCGAAGGGCTGGCCTTCGGCCACAGCGGCGTTGAAGATACGGCCGTTATAGGCGGTCGACATCACCACTTCGCCGTCTGCCAGCAGCTGCGGCGGCTGTGCGCCGGCTTCCCACCAGACGATATCGTCCTTGATCCGGTCCAGCACCGCGAATGCGCGGTCTACACCTTCGTCGGTATCCAGCATCTCATAGACGTCGCCGGCCGGCACGCCGTCACCCATCAGCGCCATTTCCAGCGTGGCCTTGGCGGATTTGCGCAGGCCGCGCTTGCCGGGGATCTTGTCGGTGTCGAAGAAATCGGCGATCGAGCTGGGGGCCATTGACACGTTTGCGGTGTTGTAGGCAACCGAGGTCGACCAGACGATGTTCGCGACGGCACAATCCTGCAGCGCGCCATCGATAAAGTCGTCGGTCGCGGCGGTGCCATCGGGGGCTGCGGACAGGATTGCGGGGTCGATCTCTTCCAGCAAACCCTCGTCGCACAGGCGCACGGCGTCCGAGAATTCAACGTCAGCGACGTCGACAGACACGTTGCCGGCCTCGACCTGGGCCTTGATCGGGGTTGCCGGGTTGTCGGCGTCGACCGAGTTCACCTTGATGCCGGTCGCGGCGGTGAACGGCTTGTGATAGGCTTCTACCTGGCTCTTGGTATAGGCGCCGCCCCAGGACATCACGGTGACTTCCTGCGCGGAAACGGCAAAGGCTGCCGAGGTCAGCGCGGTTGCCAGCAAAGCTGTCTTAAGTTTCATGGATTGCTCCCTTGTTGACCCGTTTGGTTTTTTTCACGGGACCGGCCGCGACGGGCGCTGCGGCCAGATCCGGTTGCATCCGCCCCGGTTCACGGGGCGAGCGTTTCCGGCGCTGGATCAGGCGTCCAGCGCGCGGCAATCTTCGGGCAGCCAGCCGATTTCGATCTGGGCGCCGGGTTCCAGTCGCACCTGATCGGGCGCGTTCCGTGTCTTGATGATGAATTCATCGTTTCCGGCAACGCGGACACGGGTGCGGAAGATGTCACCCATGTAGATGAATTCCATCACCTCGGCCTTGAGCGTGTGCGCACCTGCTTTCAGGCGGCTCTTGTTGAATTCGACACGCTCGGGGCGGATCGACACACGGGTACGCTCGCCCGGGCGGCTGACATTGACCGGTTTGCAGTCGATCAACTCGCCGTCGTCGAGACGGACCACCGCGATACCGTTGCGGATCTCCTGCACCTCGCCTTCGAGAGTGTTGTTCTCACCGATGAACTGGGCAACGAAGCTGTTGGCAGGCTGCTCATAGAGCTCGTCGGGCGGCGCCAACTGCTGGATCACACCGTCGTTGAACACCGCGACGCGGTCGGACATGGTCAGCGCCTCGGTCTGATCGTGGGTCACATAGACCACGGTGATTCCCAGATCATGTGCCAGGCGGGTGATTTCGAATTGCATCTTTTCGCGCAACTGCTTGTCCAGCGCGCCCAGCGGTTCGTCCATCAACACCAGTTCCGGTTCGAAAACCAGTGCACGGGCCAAGGCAACGCGCTGCTGCTGGCCGCCGGACAGCTGTGCCGGGCGACGGCCGCCAAAGGCGCCCATCTCGACCATGTCGAGTGCGCGCTTGATCTTGGCCTCGCGGTCGGATTTGCCGATATTGCGCACTTCCAGCGGAAACGACAGGTTTTCGGCAATCGTCATATGCGGGAACAGGGCATAGTTCTGGAACACCATGCCGATGCCGCGCTTGTGCGGCGGGATATTGTTGATGGGTCGCCCATCCAGCTTGATTTCGCCATGTGTGGCGGTTTCAAACCCGGCCAACATCATCAGGCAGGTTGTCTTGCCGGAACCCGACGGGCCGAGCATCGTCAGAAACTCGCCCTTGGGCATGGTCAGGTTGAGATCTTTTACAACAAGCGTTTCGCCGTCATAGCTCTTCTGGACGCGTTCGAATTCAACGAACGCATCGTTGCTGGTGCGTGTGGTCAATGCCAGCTCCCCGTACACTTACACTGCGATCTTGGCCGCTATTGCCCTGAGGTTAAGCGCGCACTGGGGGGAGTTGCAACCGATTTGCGACAGTTTAGCGACGGATGCGACGCATTGCTAAGCTGTGGCCGCTAATGCTGTCGGAATAAGCAAAGCCGGCCCCATTGGGACCGGCTTGAGATTCTGTGCCGATTGTCCGCCGATCAGGAGGCGGATTTCATCAGGCCCTGTTTCTCGATTTCAGCCTGCGCCTCGTCGAGTGATTTACGGATACGCACGAACATCTCGTCGATCTCGGCCGGCGTGATCACCAGCGGCGGCGAGATGATCATCCGGTCGCCCACGTGACGCATGATCAGGTTGTTGCGGAAGCACCGTTCGCGGCAGATATAGCCGATGGTGCCAGGTTCCGACGCGAACTTGGCGCGGCTGGCCTTGTCCGGGGTCAGCGCGATCGAGGCCATCATGCCGACGATCTTGGCTTCGCCCACCAGCGGATGGTCGGTCAGCGCCTCCCATTTTTTCTTGAGATAGGGCGCGGCCACGTTGCGGACGTGGTCGATGATGTTCTCTTCTTCAAGGATGCGCAGGTTCTCAAGCGCGACGGCGGCGGCCACCGGGTGACCAGAATAGGTGTAACCGTGATTGAACTCGTCCATACCGATCACATGGGCGACCTCGTCACAGACAATCGAACCTCCGATGGGCGCATAGCCCGAGCTGAGCCCCTTGGCGATGGTCATGATATGGGGACGGATTCCCAGGGTCTGGATCCCGAACCAGTTGCCCGTCCGGCCAAAGCCGCAGATCACCTCATCCGCGATCAGCAGGATATCGTATTTGTCACAAATCCGCTGAACCTCGGGCCAGTAGCTGTCGGGCGCGACGATCACGCCACCGGCACCCTGTACTGGCTCGGCGATAAAGGCCGCGACGCGGTCTTCACCCAGTTCCTGAATGGCTTCTTCCAGCTCGCGGGCGCGGGCCAGGCCGAATTCCTCGGGGTCCATGTCGCCGCCTTCGGCCCACCAGTTGGGCTGATTGATATGGTGAACACCTGGGATCATGCCGCTTTGCGCATGCATGCCAGCCATGCCGCCCAGTGCCGACGACCCAACGGTCGAGCCGTGATAGGCATTCTTGCGGCTGATGATGACGTTCTTTTCGGGCTTGCCCTTGTTCTGCCAATAGGTGCGGACCATGCGAATATTGGTGTCGTTGGCCTCGGACCCGCCACCGGCAAAGAACACATGGTTCAGATCGCCGGGCGCCAGCTCGGCCAGTTTCTGCGCCAGCGCGATGGCCGGCACATGGGTGGTCTTGAAGAAGGTGTTGTAATAGGGCAGCTCGCGCATCTGGCGGGCCGCGACCTCGGCCAGTTCGTCACGGCCATAGCCGATATTTACGCACCACAGCCCGGCCATCGCATCGAGGATCTCTTCGCCCTCGCTGTCGTTGAGCCAGACGCCGCGGGCGCGGGTGATGACACGGGTGCCTTCTTCGCCCAGCGCGTTGTTTGCCGAGAACGGATGCAGGTGATGGGCCGCATCCAGCGCCTGCAACTCGGCGGTGGGCATGTGATTTGTGATGGTCGCCATCGGGTGAGTCTCCTGCAAAAAACGGTCTTGATGGCAGAATATGATCAAATTTGATCGTGTCAAATCGAATCGTGATCTCAGACGTTTTCCGCCAGCACTCCGGCCATCTGTTCCATGCCCTGTTCGACGTCCTGTTCCATGGCGAGAGCGACCCCATTGATATCGCCTGCGCGTAATGCATCGAGCATTTCCTTGTGCCGGTCCGGCAGGTTCTGGGTGCCGAAACGACCACAGACCACCCTTAGCGACGGCCCGAATCGCAGCCATAGCCGTTCTGCCATTTCGGTGAGGATCGGAGCGTCCGCCACCTTATAGAGCAGAGCGTGAAAATCATAGTTCGAGCGAAGATATCCGCCCACATCGCCACTCTCGATGGCCTGATCAAGTGACGAATCCAGCTCCACCAGTTGTGCCACCGCCTCGGGCGTCATCCTCTCGGCCGCGCGGCGAGCCAGTTCTGCCTCGATTGATTTCCTTACGAAAATAACCTGCTGCAAATCGTTTTGGGTCAGCACCGGTACGATGACCCGCCGGTTGCCCTGAAATGACAGCGCACCTTCGGACATCAGGCGGCGGATCGCCTCGCGTACCGGAGTCATCCCGACACCCAGCGAATCAGTCAGCCCCTGGATGGTCACGGCCTGCCCCGGAGCCAGCTCTCCGAACAGGATTCGGGCCCGCAACATCTGATAAACCTGTTCGTGAACAGGCTGTTTTCCTTCACTGGGAGTGGGCCCGGATGCAGCTTTTTTGATCATATTCAAAGGAGTTGCCCCTATTTCGTCATGACGACTTGTCATACCTGCGACTAGGTGAAAACATAAACACTGTTGCCGCAGAAGGCAAAACTTGATCAAATCTACCGAGGTGGGAAAATACCCGCCACCTTGCAGGGAGACACTCAATGACATTCAAATCGCTGACACTCACGGCGGTGGTTGCGCTGGCAAGCTCGACGGCCTTTGCGGACGAAGTGCGCGTCTACAACTGGTCGGACTATATCGACGAGGAGCTGCTGGCCAAGTTCGAGGCCGAAACCGGCATCACGCTGATCTATGACGTGTTCGACAGCAACGAGGTGCTGGAGACCAAGATGCTGGCCGGCGGGTCCGGCTATGACGTGGTGGTGCCTACCGGGACCTTCCTGCAGCGCCAGATTCAGGCCGGCGCCTTCCAAAAGCTGGACATGTCCAAGCTTCCGAACCACGCAAACATGTGGGACCAGATCGAATCCCGTACCGCGCAATACGATCCGGGCAACGAGTATTCGATCAACTACATGTGGGGCACCACTGGCCTGGGTATCAACGTCGGCAAGGTCAAGGAAGTGCTGGGCGACGACGCGCCGATGAACAGCATGGACCTGGTGTTCAAGCCTGAAAACATGGAAAAGCTGGCCGCCTGCGGCGTGCATTTCCTGGATGCGCCGACAGAGATCATCCCCGCGACGCTGAAGTATCTGGGTGAGAACCCCGACAGCCACGACGCCGATGTGATCGCCAAGACCGAACCGGTGCTGATGGCGGTACGCCCCTACATCCAGAAGTTCCACAGTTCGGAATACATCAACGCTCTCGCCAATGGCGACATCTGCGTGGCGATCGGCTGGTCTGGCGACATCCTTCAGGCGCGTGACCGCGCGGCCGAGGCCGACAATGGCGTCGAGATCGAGTATCACGCCTTCAAGCAGGGCTCGCTGATGTGGTTCGACCAGATGGCCATTCCGGTCGACGCACCGAACCCGGATGCGGCGCATGTGTTCCTGAACTTCATCATGGACGCACAGAACATGGCCGCCGCGTCGAACTATGTCTATTACGCCAACGGTAACAAGGCGAGCCAGGAGTTCCTGGTAGAGGACGTGATCGGCGACACCGCGATCTATCCGGACGCGGAAACCATGGACAATCTCTATACCACCACGCCTTATCCGGCGAAAATCCAGCGGACGGTGACCCGTCTTTGGACCAAGGTCAAATCGGGCACCTGATCCGGTCCGGACCTTATCAGGGGCGGGCCTGACGGCCTGCCCCAGTCTCAACCCCATTTAGCCGAATACGGGGGCCAGCCTTGCAATCATCGACCTTCGCGCCTTGGGAAGACCCCGATGCAAAACCGCTGATCCGTTTCAAGAACGTGACCAAGCGGTTTGGCGAATTCACCGCCATCGACAACCTGACGCTGGATATTTTCGAGCGCGAGTTCTTTGCCCTGCTTGGCCCGTCCGGCTGTGGCAAGACCACGATGATGCGCATGCTGGCCGGGTTTGAAACCGCCACCGAGGGCGTAATCGAACTGGCGGGTCAGGACATTGCGCCGGTGCCGCCGAACAAGCGCGCTGTGAACATGATGTTCCAATCCTATGCGTTGTTCCCGCATCTCAGCGTCTGGGACAATATCGCCTTTGGTCTGCGCCGCGACAGCAAATCCAAGGACGAGATCAAGGCCCGGGTCGAAGAGATGCTGCGTCTGGTCCGGCTTGAGAAATTTGCCCATCGCAAGCCGCACCAGATCTCGGGCGGGCAACGGCAGCGAGTGGCGCTGGCCCGGTCGCTGGCCAAGGCGCCGAAACTGTTGCTGCTGGACGAGCCGCTGGGCGCGCTGGACAAGAAACTGCGCCAGGATACCCAGTTCGAACTGATGGACATCCAGGAAAAGACCGGCACTACCTTCGTGATCGTGACGCACGATCAGGAAGAGGCAATGACCGTGGCAAGCCGTGTCGCGGTCATGGATCAGGGCCAGCTGATGCAAGTCGCCACGCCTGACCGTATCTATGAAACCCCCAATTCGGTCTATGTGGCCGACTTTATCGGCGACGTGAACATCATCGAGGGCCGCGCCACGCCCGAGGGCGAAGACGGCTATCACATTGACTGGGCCGAGGGGCAGCCGGCGCTGACCGCGAAATCCTCTGCCAAGTTCGACAAGGGGCAGAAATGCCATCTGGCAATCCGCCCCGAAAAGGTGGCGATCAGCGCCGAACGCCCTGCCGATGCCGCCAACGCAGTGCAGGGCCGGGTGCATGACATCGCTTATCTCGGCAACCTATCCACCTATTATGTGGAACTTGCCGACGGCACGATCATCAAGGCGCAGACCTCGAACACGCGCCGCATCTCGCGTCGCAGTTTTACCTGGGAAGACACCGTCTGGCTGTCATGGACAGCCACGGCGGGTGTGCTGCTGGCAAACTGATGCGCCGGTTCCTGCTGATCGCCATTCCCTATGCCTGGCTTCTGGTGCTGTTCCTGGTGCCCTTTGTCATCGTGCTGAAAATCTCGCTGTCGGATGCGGCCATCGCCCGACCGCCCTATTTCCCGCAATTCGACTGGGCCGAAGGCATCATGGCCTTTGTCCGGGAGCTGGATTTCGAAAATTTCATCTTCCTGACCGAGGATGACCTGTATTGGAAAGCCTATCTGAGCAGTCTCAAGATCGCGGTCACCGCGACCCTGCTGACGCTGGTGGCGGGCTATCCCATCGCCTATGCCATGGCGCGCGCGCCCGAGGAATGGCGCCCGACCCTGATGATGCTGGTGATCCTGCCGTTCTGGACCTCTTTCCTGATCCGGGTCTATGCGTGGATGGGTATCCTGTCGAACGAAGGTTACCTGAACCAGATCCTGCTCTGGACCGGGATCATCAACGAGCCGCTGACCATTCTGAACACCAATACGGCGGTCTATATCGGTATCGTCTATACCTATCTGCCCTTCATGATCCTGCCGATCTATTCGGCGCTTGACCGGCTCGACGGGTCGCTGATCGAGGCCGCCGAGGATCTGGGCTGTTCGCGGGCGCAGGCCTTTTGGCTGGTCACCATCCCGCTGTCCCGACCGGGTATCATCGCGGGCTGTTTCCTGGTCTTCATCCCGGTTCTGGGTGAATTCGTGATCCCCTCGTTGTTGGGTGGCTCCGGCACGCTGATGATCGGCAAGGTCCTGTGGGAGGAGTTCTTCTCCAACCGCGACTGGCCGGTTGCCTCGGCGGTGGCGGTGGTGCTGCTCTTGATCCTCGTGGTGCCCATCGTGCTGTTCCAGCGCAACCAGCAGAAACAGGCGGAGGCCGAGAAATGAACAGGATGAGCTGGTTCAACACCGTGTCGCTGACACTGGGGTTTGCGTTTCTCTACATCCCGATGCTGATCCTGATCGTTTACAGCTTCAACGAGAGCAAGTTGGTGACGGTCTGGGCCGGATTCTCAACCAAATGGTATGGCGAGCTGTTCCAGAATGACGCGTTTCTGAACGCGGCCTGGGTCACGCTCAAGGTGGCGGTGATGTCCTCGACCCTGGCCACCATCCTGGGCACGATGGCGGCGCTGGTGCTGGTGCGGGCTGGGCGGTTCATGGGCCGTACCCTGTTTTCCGGCATGATCTATGCACCGCTGGTGATGCCCGAGGTGATCACCGGTTTGTCGCTCTTGCTGCTGTTCATCGGGATCGGCCTGGATCGCGGGGTGATGACCATCGTGCTGGCGCATACGACCTTTGCCATGTGCTATGTCTCGGTGGTGGTGTCCTCGCGGCTGGTTACTTTCGACCGTTCGTTGGAGGAAGCGGCGCTGGATTTGGGCTGTTCCGCAGCCGAGGCCTTTCGGCTGGTCACCCTGCCCATCATCGCGCCCGCGGTGATCTCGGGCTGGCTGCTGGCCTTTACCCTGTCGCTGGACGATCTGGTGATCGCGTCCTTTACCTCGGGTCCTGCCGCAACCACCCTGCCGATCAAGATCTTCTCGGCGGTGCGTCTGGGGGTCAGCCCCGAGATCAACGCGCTCAGCACGATCATGATTGGCATCGTCACCGTTGGGGTGATCAGCGCCTCGCTGATTTCGAAACAGGCGCTGGTGCGCCAGAAACGGGATGAACAGGCGGCGGCCCGCGGCTGATGCGCCGGATCTTTTCGGATTACGCCTATGGCAACGGGCCGCGCGCGGGCTGCTGGTGGGACGAGACCATCGCCGCGCCAGACTGGCCCGTTGCTGCGGGCGACATTCGGGCGGATGTCGCCATCGTTGGCGGTGGCTTTACTGGCATAACGGCCGCTTTGCACCTTGCCGAAAACGGAGTGTCAGTGGCCGTATTCGAGGCCGAAACGCCCGGTTGGGGCGCGTCGGGCCGCAATGGCGGCTTTTGTTGCCTGGGCGGCTCCAAGCTGAGCGATGCCCAGAAACGCAGACGCTATGGTGAGGCGGGGGCCCGCGCCTACGATGAGGCCGAGAAAGAGGCGGTTGCTCTTGTCGCCAGCCTGATTGAACGGCACCTGATCAGTGCTGACACCCATTCGCATGGCGAAACGCAATTGGCGCATTCCGCCCGTGCCATGGAGGCTCTACGCCGTCAGGCCGCCGCGGGGCAGGGTCGATTGCATGAGAAACACGAGCTGGCGACCGAAGGTCTGAACGGAAAGTTCCTTGGCGGGCTGACCAGCGATGTCGGCTTTGCCCTGAACCCGCGAAAATATCTGTTCGGCCTGGCCGCTGCTTCGGCGCGGTCGGGTGCGCGCCTGTTCCAAAACAGCCCTGTCAACCGGATCGAGCAGGGCGTGCGGGGCCATATCCTGCATACGCCAAAGGCTCGGATCAAGGCAGAGACCGTACTGATCTGCACCAACGGCTATTCCAGCGAGGACATGCCGCCCTGGCTCGCTGGCCGTTACATGCCCGCGCAGTCGAGCGTCATGGTCACCCGCCCCCTGTCCGAAGCAGAACTGCAAGCGCAGGGCTGGACCTCGGACCAGATGGCCTATGACACGCGCAACCTGCTCCACTATTTTCGCCTGATGCCGGACCGGAGGTTTCTGTTCGGTATGCGCGGTGGGCTGCTTTCCTCTCCCCGTGCAGAGACTGGCATCCACGCCCGGTTGCGTCGGCATTTCGATTCGATGTTCCCAGCATGGACGGGAGTCGAGGCAACTAACCTGTGGTCCGGGATGGTCTGTCTGACGCGGGGGTTGATGCCCTATGTCGGCCCGGTGCCGGGGACGCCGGGCCTGTTTGCCGGGCTGGCCTATCACGGTAACGGGGTGGCGATGGGAACCTATTCAGGGCGCGCATTGGCGCGGATGGCGCTGGGCTCGGACCCCAGTTTGCCGCTCGCGATGAAGACGCCCTTGGCGCGTTTTCCCCTTGGCCGGTTCCGCCGTGCGATCATGCCGCCGGTCTATCTGGCGCTTGGGCTGGGCGATCTGTGATCGCTCAGCAGGCCGCCAGCGCCGCGCGCTCGAACCGGAAGGCGGGGGCATAATCGGGCGCCCCGTTCTGAGCCCGCCAAAGGCAATAGGCCGCCATGCGCCAGTGAAACCACGGCTTCAGGACAAGATAACGAGCTACCGTTTCCCGGTTTTCATAGGCACCCAGAAACTGGCTCTCTTCGGTCGCGGTCAAGGGAACGCCCCGATAGACCTGCTGCATGGCCGGTGACAGGAACATGGCCAAATCCTCGGCCGGGTCGCCGATGGCGGGGCATTGCCAGTCGATCAGGACAGCCCGCGCGTCCGATACCAGAAGATTGCCCGCGACCGGGTCGCCATGGATCAGGCAGGTCGGCCCCGCTTCAACCGGTGCAGTGTAGGGGCGCATCCGAATGAGTTGGCCGCGCTCTGGTTCAGCGCAGCGCGTCAGAATGGCTAGGGCATGCCGACTGATGGCGGCGCTGCCGTTGCAACCGGGTGGTGCGGGGACATCGGGTGATTGCGCATGCAGGTCGGCCAGAACGCGGGCCGCGATTGTGCAATCCGCTCGCCATGGGGCGCCGGGCGCATGATCGTAGACAACCCATGCCTCTTGCCCGTTGGTGCCAGAGGCGCGCAAGTGTGGGGCAAGGCCGGTTCCTGCCAGCCGTTCGAGGCAGAGCGCCTCAAGCCGGGCGTCATTTCCGAACAGGGGATTGTCGAAGTCCTTGCGATAGAGTTTCAGAACCAGATCGTCGGCCGGGCCGTGCAGCCGCCAGACACGATTGGTCCGCCCGCCATAGAGCGTCTCGAACCGGTCGCCGGCCTGCACCAGACCACGTTTGCGCAACTGCGCGACCAGCCCCTGAGGCGGGATATCCGGGTTCTCGATCAGCTCGACCTCGGGCTTTTGGGCGCAGGTCAAACTGGACTGTGCCCATGACCCCAGCGGGCCGCAAGATCAGCTGTTCGCCCGCACAGCGGTTACCATGCTGGCCAAAATCGCCTGTCCGCCGTCAAGGATCAAGATCACTTCGCCATTCTCGACCTGTGCTTCGCGCACCGTGTGATAGACGGCCGCGGCCTCGTCCAGCAGCAACTCGTCCGCCTTGTAGCTCTGGATGGTGAAGCTGTAGAGCCCATGCTCGCGCTCACTCCCGTCGCTTTCCTTGCCAGTCCAGACAACCGGCTCCGCAGAGACCGGCACCTGGTAGCGGTCAGCGATCTCGCCCTGTGCGTCGCGCACCACCAGATAGGCCTTGTCGGCGGCCGCAAGCGGGGCCGGTGATACGGTGACAGGCGCCCCCTTGAAATTGGCGGGGGCCACAGCGCGGGCCTGCTTGTCGATCCAGCTTGACAACTTGGCCATATCTGTGGCGCCAAGCTTGTCGACCAGCGCGGCGAGCATATCGTTGGTCTTGGTCTGTTGCTCAACCATCGAGAACTGCGCCAACTGCGCGGCATATTCAGAAGAATCAAGCGGCTCCAGAGGATCCTGATATTTCGCCTGAGTCGTCAGCATGCGGATGAACGTGTCGAAATCGGAACTTAGGCTGCGTTTTTCTTGCGGATTGCTGCTCTGCGCGGATTGCTGCTGCGCCGACGCAGATGTCGAATTCACGTTTGTGACCATGGCTCAAAGCCTCATGTCAAGTCCGTTGGCGGCGATACGCGGCCGATCTTCGGCAGTGTCCGGACGGTCTGTCTCTGCTGTTTCGGAAATCTGGCCCCTCCCACCGGAGCGCTGATGCGGGTCTCCGTTGGCACCGCCATGGGTTCCCCCGAAGCTGAAGGTAACATCGGCATATCCCATCTGTCGGAACTCTGATGAAAGTTGATCGATATTGCGTCTCATCAGCTCAACGGTCTCCGGTCGCTCGGCGACGATTGTCAGGGTCAGGACATCACCACGGGTTTTCAGGTTCATCTGGACGCGGCCCAACTCTTCAGGGTCCAAAGCGATCTCGACACTGTCCGCACCGGTCTGACTTGCAACCGCCGTTGCCAACTGCCCGCCGATATGGCGGGCCGAGTCGGCCTGGATGCCCGGTGCCGATGGTGTCGTGGGTACGCTGCCATGACCCGCCGACACAAATAGCGCGTCTGGCGGCAACTCGCTTCTGTGTTCAGGTCGCATCCCCAGTTCGGCGACGAACCCCGCCTTGACCAAGTTGTTGGCAGGGAACGGCCTTGCAGCGTCCCAGGTCCGGGACTGTGTAACGGGTGTCGTCGAAAACGCGCCCGATGCGGCTTGCGTAGCGGATTCCGTCCACCGCCGTGACATCGCGTCCGGCTGGCTGGTGCCTTCTGCTTCTGGCAGCAACCGATGAGAGAAGGTGGATATTCCGCCGGTTGACGCTTCCGCTGGAATGGTGGGTGCCCTTCCGGATTCCTGCGCGATGGCCTGCGGTTTATACTCCGAGCCGGGGCGTGTTGGTGCTGTATGTTCCGAAGTCCGGGCCCGTGTCATGTGGGGGAGGGGGGCTGACTGAAACCGATCCGGAGAGGTCGGTGTTGTGGCCAGCTCGGGCCGAACCGACGGAACGGAGCGTGGGAACGCTGACGATTCCGAACTTGACGCCATGTGCACATTGGCCAGGCCTGCGAGATAGCGGGGTTCGCCGCTGGCCTGCGCTTTTGGCGCGTGCAGAGATTTGTCGATACTGGCGGTTTCAGCTGTGGACGATGATTGTCCTGGTGATGGACCGGTATTTGGCGCTGCGTAACCGGGTTGTGCAGCGGTTCGATCAGTGAAACCTCTGGCGACAGCAGCCATGGCCACCGCCGGTTTGTCCGTTGCCGTGGTATGGGGGGCATGTCGGAGACGAGGCGTTTCGACTACCCGTGACGTGACCGCGTCTACGAAGTCACGCGGTTCGGTTTGATCCGTCGATACTGCCTGTGCCTGGGCCTGGGCCGGCCGAACCGAGGGGGAATGGGACCCGATATCGGTTCTCGTGGGGATTGCCCGGCTTCGGTTGGTTGTGGTGATGTTGCGCACCCCGTCTACATTCGTTGCGGATGAAACGGCCGAATTTCGTGCTTCTGACACTGGGTGCCCACCGCTCGTTTGACCGGAAAGGCTCGTGCCAGGTTCGAAGATTTTCGCCTGGGTTTCGGTGGTTGCCACACCGCGCAGTTGCCGAGGTTCTTCGATTGCGTTTGGGCGAGGCACTGGTTCTTTCGGCAAAACCTCCGTCTGAATGCTGGTTTCAGATACACTCGTCTCGAGGGCGCCTGTCGGGCTGGGCGCCCGGTCCTCGGCCACGGGGGGGCGCTCGGACACTGATCGTGACCAGGACGACCGGTTTGAAAAATCCGGCGGCGTGTCGGCATTGCCTGATATCATCGAAACCTTGCCCGATGTCTCGCCAACGATCGTCTCGCCGGACAAAGCTGAGGCCGCGGGGTCTGGTTGCCACCGATGCGTTATAATCGTTCGATCTGATGAGAATAGACGCGGCGGGGATGCCCCGTAGCCGTCACTGGAATCGTGTGGAAGCCGCTGTTGGTCCTTATTGCGCGCAATCTGCCCTGGGCTGATCTGCCCGCTTTCGGCTGGCTCAGAGACAATCGGCGCGGCGGTATCTGCTTGGGCCCCTTCCGGTCCAGCCTTGTCGCTGATTGCCCTTTGTCCATTGCCTCGCGTTTCATGATCAGAAGCGTGTTGGGGGGTCTTGCCCCCTTTGCGCCCAGACTGCCCCAAATCATCTGGCTGCGCCGAGGCTTCGGGGTCTTCGGAAACGACGGCTTCGACCGTTTCCTGGATTTGTTTGATCTCTTTCTCGTCGTCGAACACGGCAGCGAAATCCGCGTTCGGGATTCCAGCCACCATCTGTTGACGTGACGATACGATTCCCGCCTTGGCGGGTTGGCCGGCAAGCGGCGGAACATGGAAACTGGTCGGTCCGGTCATGCGAATTTCTTTCGTTGCAAGACCGACCATTGCCGCAAACCGGTTACGTTTATTTTAACCGCTTATCTGTCTGATCGGGAAAGTTCGAAACAATTTCGAGGCGCCCGATGGAGATACCCCTGACACCCCAGATCGTCCCCCGGCCCGGCAAAGCCCAGTCGTCCGACAGTGCCTTGCGTGCGGTTGCGGTCGAGCTTGAGGCGACGTTTCTGGCCGAGATGCTCAAGGCTTCAGGCCTTGGCAAGGCACGCGACGCATTTGGCGGCGGCGCGGGCGAAGAGCAGTTCTCTTCGTTCCTGGTGCGCCAGCAAGCCGATCAACTGGCCCAATCCGGCGGCGTCGGGTTGGCCGAATCACTCTTCAACGCATTGAAGGAGACCCGCGATGGACACTGAAGACCTCGACGATCTGATCGCCGCGCTTGATGAACTGCTGGAACTGGAGCGCGGCGCGCTGGTTCGAGGAGAGCTGGAACAGCTTGGGCGCATGACAGAGGAGAAGGAAAGGCTGGTCGCACGGATCAATGCGGCGCCGGACCTGAGCCGCGACCGGCTGGGTTCGCTTCACCTCAAGGTGACCCGCAACCAGGCGCTGCTCAGCAGTGCGCTGGAAGGAATTCGGGCAGTGGCCTATCGCATGTCCGAACTGCGCAAGGTCAGGCAGGCGCTCGAGACCTATGACAGCGCTGGACACAAGCAACGCTATGTGACGTCGGCCAAGACACGGCTGGAGAAACGGGCGTGAGCGGACAATTGAGTCAAATTCGCCGAAACCAGCATAGCCGCTTTAGCAAACCATTAGGAGATCGGGGGCAAATCTGGCGTCGCACCTCGGAATGAGCGTGGCGCGAGACCGGCTCCCGGACTTTCGCACTCGTCAGAAAGACGTTTCCGAACGCCTGAACGGGCGGATGCAACCCCGGGCCAAAGGCCCACAAGATCAAAGGATGATGCTATGTCCAGCATTCTGACGAACAATGGCGCAATGGTGGCGCTGCAAACCCTCAAGTCGGTCAACATGAACCTGGGGCAAACCCAGAACGCCATCTCGACCGGCAAGAACGTGGCCACCGCCAAGGACAACTCTGCCGTCTGGGCCATCTCGAAAGTGATGGAATCCGACGTCAAGGGGTTCAAGGCGATCAAGGACAGCCTGAGTCTGGGTGAATCGACCGTCGCAGTCGCCCGTAACGCGGCCGAAACGGTGACCGACCTGCTGACCCAGATGAAGGGCAAGATCGTTGCCGCTCAAGAGGACAACGTCGACCGCACCAAGATCAACGCCGACGTCACTGCGCTGAAAGACCAGATCGCGGCCGTTGTTGGCGCGGCCCAGTTCAACGGGCTGAACCTGGTCAATGGCTCCGCGGGTTCCGCTTCGATCCTGGCATCGCTTGACCGTGACAACGCCGGCAACGTGACCGCGTCCTCGATCACGGTGACGGGGCAGGATCTGTCTACTGGCGGTTACACTGCCAATGACATCTTCTCGGGCAGCTCGGCGGGTGCATCGACAAATGGCGACACCGTGGCCATCGCGCTCGACAATGGTGGCGGCAACGAGCAGATCGAGATTGCCGAGAATGGCGCGGCTTTTGTGGCCGGTGACAAGGTCAGCATCACCGTTGGTGACGAGACCGTGTCCTATACGGTGACCGCCGACGATGCGGCGGCGACCACCACGGCAGACATCGTCGCTGTGGCTCTGAAGGCCAAGATCGACGATCTGGGTGTCGCCGGACTTGTCGTCGATTACGACAGCGGTACGCCGGGCACGCTCGACTTTACCAATGGTGGCGCGAACGACCTGACCGTAAGTGGCCAGTTCACGAATGCCGGTTCGGGCGGATTGGGCGCGCTGAGCACGATCGACGTATCGACCGGTGTTGGTGCGACGGCCGCGCTCGCCACGGTCGAGACCCTGATCGACACCTCGATCGACGCCGCCGCAGCCTTTGGTTCGGTGCAGGGGCGGATCGAGACGCAAAAGACCTTCATCTCGAACCTGACCGACTCGCTGAAGTCGGGCATCGGTTCGATGGTGGATGCGGATATGGAAGAGACTTCGGCGCGCTTGCAGGCGCTGCAGGTGCAGCAGCAGCTGGCGGTTCAGTCGCTGTCCATCGCCAACCAGGCACCGCAGTCGATCCTGTCGCTGTTCCGCTAAGCGATCCTGCCGGGGCGTTCGCGCCCCGGCCCCTCACCGCCGATATCTCCCAACTGTAAGGACATCACGTGAACGCGCTTCTTCAGGCACGACAGGCCTATTCGGCCGCTTCGGCTCCGACCCGGACGCCACGGAACATGGAATACGAAGTCCTGTCCCGGATTACCCACCGCATGCACAGCGCCGCCAAGCGCGGGCGCGCGGGGTTCGGTGATCTGGTCGAGGCACTGCACGAGAACAACCGGTTGTGGGGGGTCCTGGCGGCCAATGTGGCCGAGGCTGACAACGCTCTGCCGCCTGATCTTCGGGCCCGGTTGTTCTATCTGGCCGAGTTCACCCAGGTACATACCAGCAAGGTATTGCGCCGCGAGGTATCGCCACGCCCCTTGCTTGAAATCAACACGGCCGTCCTGCGCGGTCTGCGTCAAGGGGGCGCGACGGAATGAGCGGTTTGGTCCTGAAACTGGCGCCCAAGGAGCGGGTGCTGATCAATGGAGCGGTGATTGAGAATGGCGACCGGCGGGGCAGGTTGTCGATCATGACGCCCGATGCCAATATCCTGCGTCTGCGCGACGCCATCCATCCCGAAGAGGCAACGACGCCGGTTCGCCGGGTCTGTTATGCCGCGCAGCTGGTATTGTCCGGCGACAGCGAACCCGAGCAGGCCAGGATGTCGCTATTGCGCCGGATCGAGGAACTTAGCCAGGTTTTCACCGACCCCGACAGCCGCAAGGCGCTGGCCATGGCAACCGAGGCACTGGTCGCGGATCATCCCTATAAATGCCTCAAGGCGCTGCGTAGTCTGCTGCCCCGTGAAGAGCGCATCCTGGCGCTGCGGCCGCAATGAGTTACCAGCCGGTTCTGATATCGGGCGGCATTGCCGGCTGGCGGTTTCTGCAACGGACCTATGACGCCCAGGCGCAGAGTTTCTCCAGTTCCGCAGCACGCAATCGCGAAAGCTCCTACTTCATGGAGAAGATCGGTCAGGTGAAAAATGCCGAGGATCTGGTGTCGGACCGGCGGCTCCTGCAGGTGGCATTGGGGGCGTTCGGTCTCGGGGACGATCTGGACAATACCTATTTCGTGCGCAAGATCCTCGAAGACGGGACAACCTCGTCCGATGCCTTGGCCAACAAGCTATCGGACAAGCGCTATCGCGAGTTCTCCAAGGCGTTCGGACTGGGGCCAGGTGAGGTACGGACAACCGGTCTGGTCACCTTCATGGAGGATATCGTCGCCAAGAACGAGGTGGCAGGGTTCGAACAGGCGATCGGCGAACAGGACGAAACCATGCGGATCGCTCTTTATGCGCAGCATGAACTGAAGGCCCTTGCCGAAGACCGCTCAAGCGACAATGCCAAATGGTTCAGCCTGATGGGAGTTCCGCCGCTGCGCAAGATGATGGAGACCGCGCTGGGCCTGCCCTCGGGCCTTGGGCGTATCGACATCGACCAACAGCTGGAGATATTCGAGGATAAATTGCAGGCCCTGACCGGTTCGTCCAAAGTGTCTCAATTCACCGATCCGGAAATGCTGGACAAGGTGACCATTGCCTACCTGGCGCGATCACAGATCAACAGCCAATCGCTGGCAGCGTCAGCGGCCCAGAACGCTTTGACGCTGTTAGGCAATCTGCGGTGATCGGTGGGGCGCTCAGCTCTTGGTCTGTTGCGCCCGAAGGATTGTCCGTTCGACCTCGACCGCATAGCAGGTCACGGGGTGCGAGACATTGTGTAACGCGACTTCACCCAGCGGCAGGCAATTGCCGCAGGCGCTTTCGACCTCTTCCGAGACAACAATTCTGTGCCCGGTGGCTTTGCCATAGTCGCCCAGCCGCGCCGCGATATTCGCAGCCTGACCGATCACGGTGAAATCGAGACGTTCCTTCGATCCGACATTGCCATAGGTGACCCGGCCATAGGCCAGCCCGATGGCACAATCCAGCGACACGGACCCCTCGGGTGTTTCGGCCAGCTTCGTAACGATCCCGGTTGCCGAGGTCATGGCCTGACGATGGGCGGTCTGGGCATCCGCACCGGCAGGAAATACCGCAAGCACCGCGTCGCCGATGAACTTCAGGACCTCGCCGTCATGGGCATGCACGATTTCGGACACCGTCTCGAAGAACCGGTTCAACGTGGCGATATAGCTGGCGCGCCCCAGCTCCTCTTCCAGCCGGGTCGAACCGCGCAGATCGCAGAACATGATCGCGGCGTCGATCTCGTCGCCGTCTCCACGGCGGATTTCGCCACCCAAAACCCGGGCCCCGCTGCGTTTGCCAACATAGGTCTCCAGCAGTGACTGCGCATTCTCGCGCTGCATGAACACCTCGTAATAGCGGCCGATTACGGCGGAGCATTCAAAGATGAGGCCCAGATTGGCGGTGGTGAACCCGTCCGGGTGATCGCAGCTCATGGTCAAGACGTTTATCCGGCCGTCGGAAAACGGCATCGGCATAGCGACATAGTCGGTGGCGCCCTGCGCGCGCAGCTCCTGCATGATCGGGAATTCTGTATCGGTCGGCCCGTCTGTCAGCCGCTGCCGGATGCCGCCCAGCCCGTTTGATACATGTCGCAGCGGGCTGTTGTTGAAGGCCGGATGATCGTGGATTTCATAGGTCGGCGCATACGTCGAGATCTCGGCCTTCCCCTTTTCCCAGATGTAATGCTTGCCTGCGATCAGCGGATGCAGCGACCAGGCCAGAACGCTCAGCCGCGAGACCGCGATCCCGTGATCCAGCATCTTTTCGGCCAGCGCGCGGGTGAATTCCTCGGCCGTGCGGAACGAGGCTGCACCGCGCAAGAGCCAGTCGACAAGCGGTCCGCTGACATGGCCATCCGCCCCCTCGTTCAGGCTGTTGTCGCCCAGTTCGATCCGCGTATGGGCCTGCGGCATGAACCCGACATAACCGCGTATGCCGACGCTCTCGGGGAGTGGCGTGTCGTAGGACCAGACCGCGTTGGCCACCTTCTCCTCGTCGACATACATGTCGCGGTAACTGGCTGTGCCCTTGAACGGGCAAAAGGTCTGAAGCTCGGTCGGCTCTCCCAGCGGCACCAGTACGTCGTCGCGCGGGATGTAGATTGCCGGTGCCAGGCGGGTCTCGTACATCACCATTGCGCGGGTCGTTGCCGCCAGCAGTACATCATCGCGATACACCTCGACCTTTCCGTCGAGCGGCTCGATACTGATGTCATAGCTCTGGGCCCGTGGGGTGGTATGGACGTTCATCGACAACCTCCTTTTTGCCCGTCAGGTCATAGGATGGGGGCAGGGGGGGTGATTGCCAAGGGCACGAAACTGAAATTATCGGTGAGGCAGCTGATGCGATTTCTTCTGATGACAGCTCTTGTCATTGCGCCAATTGCACCGCTAGAGGCGCAACACAGCCGGATACCCCAGCCGACGCGGGATCAATGCATCTGTATCGCGGTCTGCCAGGCGACCAACCGTCCGGCCTGGGTCGCGGGGCCGCCGCCAACATGCCCGCATATCCGGGATGAGCTGATTATCGACAATCGCGCCACCTGCGCCTGCCCGGCCTGGCCGCCCGCGCAAGCGCGACCCGCGCCGGGACGCGAGTCGCCCAATCACTGATGCGTCAGACCATCTGGATCACGCTTTTGTCGATTGCCAGCATATAGCCACGCTTGGCGATGTTCTTGACCAGTAGCGCGCTGATCATCTGGTTGCCCAGCGTGTCGCGCAGCCGCTTGATCCGGGTGGCCCCAGCGGCCTCGTCACAATCGGCGGCAGCCCGGCCCGAGATAACGGATTCGATCTGCGACCCCGATAGCACCTCGTCATCCATCCGCGCCTCGGCCAGCACGGCGAGGGTCTCGATGGCGGCGGGGGTCAGCTGGAACTCCATGTTGTTGAGGTAAACGGTGTTCTCCTCGCGGCTGATCAGCAGCGAGGTCACCTGAATGCCGGTGCGTTCGATCTGGGCCATGCGGCGGTTGAGCAGCACCAGCATCGCCAGAAAGGCCAGTGCCGCGATCATCATGGCGCTGGCAAAGACCAGCAGCACGAAAATTACCATGCGATAGCTCGACAGGGTGTCGGCAAAGGCGGTGCCGGATTGGGCCAGGATCTCCAGCAGCCGGATCTCGGCCTGGGTGGTCAGATCGTTTTCGATGAACACCCGCTCGACCCGCGCATTGAACGCGTTGGCGTCGGGCAGGGTCAGCAGCAGAAAGGTGGCCGCCGTCGCCAGGATGACGACGATGGCGGCGATACCGAACCCGATCAGCCGGGTGCCCGATCGGCGCGCCTCAGAAACGGAGAAAATAGGGTCCGGCATCGGCCTTCCTCTGGTCCAGTCCCTCGGGCCCAAAGACCGAAAGCACGTTGAGCAGGGTCCAGCCTGCGGCTTGCAGGCGGGCGGCGACCTCGGCTGTGGCCTGTCCGGCCGCGCAGTTGGAGACCTGCATGACACCGTAATGCAGCCTCAGCGGCTGCTCCTGCTTGGCCTTATAGTCGGCATAGCATTCGGCGGCGCCGACGCTGGCGGGGGTCGCGATCAGGGCCAGAACGGCCAGGATTTGGGAGAACTGTTTCATGGCCGTCATCCTGCGCCCTGATGCGAGGATATTCAATAACCGCAGGGTGATAGCGGGGGTGATATCGGATAACAGGGGGGCGATATTGCTTGTCCGGGCGGGGTGGGCGCAGGTTTGGCGCATCACCACCGCCCGTGACGATGCGGGCCAGAGAACAGACAACTAAAAAGGATCCCTCTCATGCACCGCAAGTTCATTGCTCTTGTCCTGTCCACCGCCATCGCCGTCACCGGTGTCTCTGTCAGCCAGGCTCGTGCCGCCGATGCGCATGATATTCTCGGTGGTCTGGCGGCCATCGCCATCCTGGGTGCTGCCGTTCATCACTATGACAAGAAGAAGGATCGTCGCCGCCAGCAAGAGCACGCCACCCGCAACCAGCAAAACCCGTATCCGACACATGATCCGCATCGCCGCGCCAAGCCGCTGCCGACCGATGTGGCACGTTATAACCTGCCGTCGCGCTGCTTGCGCGAGGCGGATGGCTATCGCGGTCACGGTCCGGTGCTGGGTGCGCGTTGCCTGACGCGCCACTATGGTCATGCCAACAGCCTGCCGCAGCAATGTAAGGTGTCCTATTGGAATGGCGAACGGACCCGCAACGCCTATGAGCCCAACTGCCTGCGCCAGTTTGGCTATCGCGTCGCCTATTCCAACTGAGGTCGAGCAGGAGGCCCGTAAAGGGCCGTGGGGCAGGGGGCATGGCTCCCTGTCTTTTTGCTTGTCCCGGGGCGTGAATTCAGGTCAATCACGGGCATGACACAGCCTGACTACCAGCTCGAAGCGGCCCTGACAGAGCAAGGCCGCATCCGTATCGCCGGCGTTGACGAGGTCGGGCGCGGCCCGCTGGCCGGCCCGGTGGTCGCGGCGGCGGTGGTGCTGGACCCGACGGCCATACCCGCGGGGCTGAACGATTCCAAGAAACTGACCGCCGCCAAGCGCGAGCGGTTGCACGATATCCTGCATGCCAGTGCCCAGGTGAGTATCGCCGAAGCCAGCGTCGAGGAGATCGACGCCCTCAACATCCTGCGCGCCTCGCATCTGGCGATGGAACGCGCGGTCGCCGCGCTGAACCCCGCACCCGATTTCCTGCTGATCGACGGCAACCTGATCCCCGCCGGGCTAAGCTGCCCGGCAGAGGCGGTGATCAAGGGCGACGGGCGGTCGGTGTCGATTGCGGCGGCCTCGATTGTGGCAAAAACATGGCGCGATCGGCTGATGGTGGATTTGGCGCAACAGCATCCCGGCTATGGTTGGGAGCGCAACGCCGGATACCCGACAAAAGAGCATCGTGCCGCTTTGCAAGATCTTGGTGCAACCCCACACCATAGGCGTTCTTTCAAGACGGTGCACAAGATATTGTATCAAGAGCAAATCGTAACTCGCTGATTCAAAAAAGAAATTGACCGCGAATCCGGTTTGACTCATCCTGTCATCAACCAAATGAGCGCAAAAAGCGCCGTGGAACTTGAGGCAGACTATGACGACGACCAAGACAAAGGGCGCAACAGCGCTCCCTTTAAACACGATTATAGCCGGCGACTGCATCGACGTGATGAACGCGATGCCAGAGGCGTCGGTGGATCTGATCTTTGCCGATCCGCCATATAACCTGCAACTCAAGGGCCAGTTGCATCGCCCCGACAACAGCCAGGTGGACGCGGTCGATGACCACTGGGACCAGTTTTCCAGCTTTGCTGCCTATGACCAGTTCACGCGCGACTGGCTGAAAGCCGCCCGGCGACTGTTGAAACCCAATGGCGCGATCTGGGTGATCGGGTCCTATCACAACATCTTCCGGGTCGGTTCGGCGTTGCAGGATGCGGGGTACTGGATCCTCAACGACGTGGTCTGGCGCAAATCGAACCCGATGCCGAATTTCCGTGGCAAGCGGTTCACCAATGCCCATGAGACGATGATCTGGGCGTCCAAGGCCGAAGGCGCCAAGTACACTTTCAACTATGAGGCGCTAAAGGCGCTGAACGAAGGCGTGCAGATGCGCAGCGACTGGGTCATGCCGATCTGCACCGGGCATGAGCGGCTCAAGGATGAAAACGGCGACAAGGCGCACCCGACCCAAAAGCCCGAGGCGCTGCTGCACCGGGTTCTGGTCAGCTCGACCAATCCGGGTGATGTGGTGCTCGACCCGTTCTTTGGCACCGGCACCACCGGTGCGGTCGCCAAGATGCTGGGCCGCGAGTTCATCGGCATCGAGCGTGAGGAGGCCTATCGCAAGGTCGCCGAAAAACGTATTGCCAAGGTGCGCAAGTTCGACCGCGAGGCGCTGGAAGTCAGCGCCAGTAAGCGGGCCGAGCCCCGCATTCCCTTTGGCCAGTTGGTCGAGCGCGGTATGCTGCGTCCGGGCGAAGAGCTGTATAGCATGAACCAGCGGCACAAGGCCAAGGTGCGCGCCGATGGCACGCTGGTCGGCCAGAACATCAAGGGTTCCATCCACCAGGTGGGCGCGCATCTGGAAAATGCGCCGTCGTGCAATGGCTGGACGTATTGGTGTTTCAAGCGTGACGGCAAGACGGTGCCGATTGATGTTCTGCGCCAGCAAATCCGGGCAGAACTGGAAAACTGACCTCGTAAAATCCCAGGAATACCGCCGGTGCCTGTGGCCTGACACATGGCACTACACCTTGCCCCGCCGCATGTCGGCGGGGTTTTTTCTTTGTCGCACCCGGTACCCGCCCCGGCCTAGTATGCCTATCTGTAAGGGCAGGAACGAAGGAAAGCACTCATGACCGACAGCACAGCCGCGCCCCCGCGCCGTGAGCGGTTCTTTTTTACCCAGCCCGACGAGTTCGATTTCGACAACCGATTTACCCAGGCGGCGCTGAGCAAGCACAAGCGCGAAGGGCTGGAACTGGCGGTGCGCGCGCGCTGGGTCGCGATGGCAGTGATCTCGGTGCTGCTGATCTTTGTGAACCCGCATTGGGACGTGATCTACTACCACGGCATACTGGCGCTGCTTGCCGTCAATGGCTGGTTCATCCGACGGGCGGGTCGTGTAGGGCAATCGCGGCTGGAACTCCTGCTGATTCTGGTCGATCTGCTGATCATGACGTTGGGCATGGTGATACCCAATCCGCTATCCGATGATGTGAGACCGCTGGCGATGCAGTACCGGTTCGACAATTTCCAGTACTTCTTTGTCATCCTGGCGGCAGGAACGCTGGCGTATTCCTGGCGTACGGTGATCACAATCGGGACCTGGACCGCGATCCTGTGGACGCTTGGCTGGGTTGTCGCCCGGTGGCAGTCCGAGCCGATTGCCGAATTGTCCGACCGCGCGCGGGCAGCATTCGCAGGTTTCCCCGACGTGGCCGAGCTGATGGAGCCCAACAGCTTCATGGTTCAACTCCGCGTGCAAGAGGTGGTGGTGTTCCTGATCGTTGCGGTCACGCTGGGGGTGACGGTGCGGCGGTTCAACCGGCTTTTGACCACCAATGCCGGGCTTGAACGCGAACGCGCCAACCTGTCGCGCTATTTCTCGCCCAATGTGGTCGATGCGCTCAGCCAGAATGACGAGCCGCTGAAACAGGTGCGGCAACAGGATATCGCCGTTCTGTTCATCGACATCATCGGCTTTACCCGTTTTGCCGCAGGGCGAGACCCCTATGAGGTGATCGAGGTGCTGCGCGGTTTTCACGCCCGGATGGAGGGTGAAGTGTTCCGCCATAACGGCACGCTCGACAAGTATCTGGGGGACGGGCTGATGGCGACATTCGGCACCCCTGTGGGCGGCGAGACCGATGGCAGCAACGCGCTGGCCTGCGCCCGCGCCATGGCCAAGGTGATCGGCGATTGGAACCGCGAACGCCGCCGCCAGGGCGAGCCCGAGATCCGGGCCGGGATCGGTGTGCATTACGGCCCTGCGGTTCTGGGTGATATCGGTGCCAATCGGCTGGAATTCGCCGTGATCGGCAATACGGTGAATGTTGCTGCCAAGCTGGAAGCCCAGTCGCGGGTCTATGACGCCGGCATTGTGATCAGCGACGATCTGCGCCGCCAGGTTGAGGCCGAGGGCGGGGCGATCCTGATGGACGGGTTCGACGAACGCCGGGACGAGATGATCCCGGGTATGACCGATCCAATGGTGGTCTGGGTTCTCTGACAGAACTCAGCGCGGGGTCGGGTTCAGCGCCTTGTTATAGGGCTTCCAGTCGCTGATCTCGGGGTAATACCGGTGCCGCCAAGCCCGTACACGCGGGTTCATCACCCGTCGCCAAAGCGGCGGGATCATCGCGGCCACCGTCATCACCGGATATCCATAGGGCAGCTGCGGCGCGTCCGCCTCGGTATGGTTTTGCAACAGGGGAAACCGCCGGTCGGGCTTGTAGTGATGGTCCGAGTGGCGTTGCAGGTTGATCAGCAGCCAGTTCGAGGCCTTTTGCGCCGCGTTCCAGGAATGGCGCGGCATTACATGTTCGTATTTGCCGTCGCCCAGGTATTTGCGGGTCAGGCCGTAATGCTCGACATAGTTCACAAGTTCCAACTGCCAGATCGCAATGCCCGCCTGCACCAGGAACAGGCCGATCCCGGCCCAGCCCCCCAGCAGCCCAGCCAGCGCCAGCATCAGCCCCTGCAAAGCCCAATAGCGCCAGAACGGATTGGCCAGGTCGGTCCAGCGCCGGTCCTTGCGGGCCAGCATCTCGCGTTCTGCGCGAAAAGCCGAGCGTAGGCATTGCACCAGGACGCGCGGATAGAAGCGGTGGAACCCTTCGTTGTAACGCGCGGTGACAGGGTCGCGCGGTGTGCCCACATGACGGTGATGCACCAGAAGGTGCTCGGACCGGAAATGCGAGTAAAGCACCATGGCCAGCAGGATATCGCCCAGCCAGCGTTCGAACCGGTTCTTCTGATGCATCAGCTCGTGGGAATAGTTGATGCCGATGGTCCCGGTAATCACCCCGACCCCAAAGAAAAGCGCGATCTTTTCAAGGGTCGACAGGTGTTCGGCGCGCGTGGCGTACCAGATCAGCCCGTAGAGCGTGACGAATTGCAGCGGCACCCAAAGCTTGGGCAGCAGGATGTACCAGCCCAACTCCTCGTCACCGGTCTGGGGATCGGCGTTTTCCTCGTTGAGGCCCGTTACCTGATCATAAATCGCAAACGCCCACCAGGTCGACAGCGGCACCGCCAACAGCCACCATCCGCCCTGGCTCGCCACGATCCAGACCAGCGGGATCAGAAGGAAGGACAGCCAGAACGGCATAGCGCTTTGCCAACGGGCCAAGGTTTCCGTGGGGATCATCGCAGGCTCCACATCCGAATGCCTGAAACATAACCGTTTTTTCCGGTTCTGCCCATGACGCTATTGGCCGCGCCAGAGGTCGAAGGCCTTGCGCATCACCGTGGGCAGGTCTGATGGGCGAAAGGCGTGTTTGTCGATGATGACCAGTCCCTCGGGCGCGGTGTCGACCTCCAGCGGCGCCGTATGAATGCGCAGGATCAGGTGGAAATGGGTAAAGGTGTGGCGCACCTCTGCGGGCAGTTCGCACCAGTCGGCCTCGAATGGCGGCGCAGGTTGAGGTGCCTCGGACCAGTCCGAGCCGGGCCAACCCAGCATGCCCCCCAGCAGGCCCTTTTCCGGGCGCCGCTGCATCAGCCAGCCACCGTCAGAATGCTGCGCCAGATAGACATGCCCATGGCGGATCGGCTTGGGCTTCTTGGGGCTCTTGCGGGGCAGGTCGGACGCGGTGCCGCGCTGGCGTGCCAGGCAGGGGGGGCGCAGAGGACAGATCCCGCAGGCAGGTGCGCGCGGGGTGCAGATCGTCGCGCCCAGATCCATCACCGCCTGGGCGTGATCGCCGGGCCGCGTGGTCGGGGTTAGCGCGGCGGCGTGCTCTTTCAGCACTGGTTTCACTCCCGGCAGCGGTTCTTGCACGTCGTGTAGTCGCGCCATCACCCGTTCCACATTGCCATCCAGCACGGTCTCGGCCCTGTCAAAGGCGATGGCGGCGATGGCCGCGGCGGTATAGGGGCCGATACCGGGCAGGGCGATCAAACCTTCGTAGCTGTCGGGAAACTGGCCGCCGTGCTCCTCGGTCACCGCGCGCGCACATTTCAGCAGGTTGCGGGCGCGGGCGTAATAGCCAAGGCCCGCCCATTCGCCCATCACCGCCTCGTCCGGTGCGGCGGCCAGCGCCGCAACCGTTGGCCAGCGGGTGGTGAAGCGGTGGAAATAGTCGCGCACTGCCGCCACGGTGGTCTGTTGCAGCATCACTTCGGACAGCCATACGCGATAGGGATCGGGGCGCGTGCCTGCCGCGCGCGCCGCTGGCCCCACCCGCCATGGCATTTCGCGCGCGTGACGGTCATACCAGTCGAGCAGCGTGCCGCTCACGTCAAAGTGTTGGAGGTCGCGCACGAAAATTCCCTCGCTTCTATCGGTTTCACTGGTGCCGCAGTGCGTGGGCTTTAGAATAGCGGCAACAGAGTCGGATTCCAGATGGCAAGCAGACGTTCCTCGACCCGTGGCTTCAAGCGCACCGCCAGCGTGCTGGGTGATCAGATTCGCCGGGCTGGCGAAACACGCGGCTTTGCCGTGGGCCGGGTGCTGACCCACTGGGCCGAGATCGTCGGACAGGATCTGGCCGCCATCGCCCGACCGGTCAATATCGGCTATGGCAAGGGTGGCTTTGGCGCGACGCTGACCGTGCTGACCACCGGGGCCCAGGCGCCGATGCTGGAAATGCAGAAGGAGCAGCTGCGCGAACGGGTGAACGCCGCCTATGGCTATAACGCCATCAGCCGGGTCCGCATCACCCAGACCGCGCCCGTCGGCTTTGCCGAAGGTCAGGCCACATTCGAGCATCGCCCAAAGGCTGCAGCCAGCGCCCCGCGCCCCGAGATCGTGGCCGAAGCGGCGCAGGTGGCCGACGGCGCCAAAGATGAAGATTTGCGCGCGGCGCTTGAAAGATTGGCGCAGAACGTTTTATCGAGACAGAAATCTTGAAGAAGGGCAGAAAGATGAACCGTTTGGGAACTTTGGTGTTTGCCGGTGTGGCCGTCGTGGCGGGGGCCTATTGGCTGACCCTGCCCTCACAGGGCAACCTGCCCGCCAACCCGCTGATTGGCAGCGCCGAGGCGCAGCAGGCCGAAATCGATACTTCGACCATTGTCGAAATGGTGCAAGGGGCCGAGGACGCGCCGGTCGAAATCATCGAATATGCCTCATATACCTGCCCGCATTGCGCGGCCTTTCACCAAGGCCCCTACAAGCAGCTCAAGGCCGATTTCATCGACACAGGCAAGGTGCGCTTTGTCTATCGCGAGGTGTATTTCGACCGCTACGGTCTCTGGGCCTCGATGGTGGCGCGCTGCTCGGGTCCCGAGAAATTTTTTGGCATTTCCGACCTGATCTACAAAGGGCAGGCTGAATGGTCGCGCGCCGGTGGTCCGGCCGAGATCGCCGAGGAACTGCGCAAGATCGGTCGGCTGGCGGGGATCGAGAATGATAAGTTGGAGGCGTGTCTGGGCGATGCCACCATGGCACAGACGTTGGTCGCCTGGTATCAGGAACACGCGACCCGGGACGAGATCAACTCGACCCCCAGCTTCATCATCAATGGCAAGAAGGTCGAGAACCAGGCTTATGAAGGGTTCAAGGCCCTGATCGAGGCCGAACTGGGCAGCTGACCTCAGGGCGGCGGCGGCGCGGCGGCCAGCAGGATGCCGCGCAACCTGTCCTCGTCCCCTACCTCCAGCCGGACGGGCAGGGTGATGACCTTGGCGCGGAATGCTGGGGGCAGCCGCACGGCATCCTTCTCCGTCGTCACCATCTGGGCGCCCAAAAGCCGCGCTTCGTTCTCCAGCCGGGTCATCAGCGCTGGAGTCAGCGGCTGGTGATCGTCCAGCGCTTCGGCCCGGCGCAGATCGGCGCCCTCGGCCCGAAGCGTGCGAAAGAACTTGGCCGGGTTGCCGATCCCGGCAAAGGCCAGCACCGGCGTCGCGGTCCAGTCCATCCCGGTGCGCAGCGGTTTCAGCTCAGCGGTGACCAGCGGCACGGTCACGTCCGGACCCCAGGTTGCGCGGAACCGGTCCTGTGCCTGCGCATCTCCCAGGGCCAGAACCAGGTCGGCACGGGCAAGACCTGATGCCACCGGTTCCCGCAAGGGGCCGGCGGGAATACAGTGACCGTTGCCAAAGCCCTGCGCCGCATCGACCACGATAATCGAGAGATCCTTGGCGACGCTCGGGTTCTGGAACCCGTCATCAAGGATGATTGCGGTGGCCCCCGCCGCTGCCGCCGCGCGGGCGCCGGCGGCACGATCCTTGGCCACCCAGACCTCGGCAAAGGCAGCCAGCAGCAATGGCTCGTCGCCCACCTCCTCGGCGCGGTGGCGGCGCGGATCGACCTGCACCGGACCTTCGAGCGTGCCGCCATAGCCACGGGTGACCACATGCGGTTCGTGCCCGGCATCACGCAGCCGCTCGGCCACCCAGATCGCGCTGGGGGTCTTGCCGGTGCCGCCCGCGTTCAGGTTGCCGATGCAGATCACCGGTACAGGCACCTTAACCGGATCACCGCCCGCCAGCCGCCGTGCGGTCGCCCGGGCATAGACTGCGCCCAACGGCGCCAGCAGCCGCGACTGCCAGCCCGGATGTGCGGGGTCGTTCTGCCAGAACTCAGGTGCTCGCATGAATTGCCTTTCGCCGGTCCAGCCGGTCCAGCACCATTTCGATCAATTCATCGGTCAGATGCGCGGTCTCGGTGGCCACCTGCCAGCCGGCCAGGGCCATGCGGGCCGCGGCGTCCGGGGCCAGCAGGTCGACGACCTCGCGCCCCAGTGCCTCGGCATCGCGCACCGAGCGCGCCGCGCCGACAGAGGCCAACCGCACATATGTATCCATGAAACTGCGCACATTGGGACCGTAGAGCAGCGCCGAGCCCAGTGCCACCGCTGTCAGCGGGTCGCGCCCGCCGGTGCCGAACTCCAGCGAGCTGCCCATGAAGGTCAGCGGGGAGATCCGGTACCACAGACCCAGATCCTCGGCATGGGCGCTGATCACGACCTGGGTCGAATCCTCGATCCGGTCACCGGCATCCCAATCGGCACAACGCAGATCCATCGCCTCGAGCCGGGTCTGCAACGGACCGGCCTCATCAGGATCGGCCACATGCACAATCAGCAACAGCCTGTGCAACAGCCGCAGCGCATGGCGATGCGCGGTCAGTACCGAGATGAATTCCTTGGGCTGGGTCCAGGCCGACAACCAGACCGGCCTGCCGCCCAAGGTGGTGTTGGTTTCGACCAGTTCCTCTTCGGACCAGGGGGCGGGATTGGCACTGACCTGAAGCGGGTTCGATGCGCGGACCTTGGTTGGCGCGACACCGGTCCTGCGCACATAGCGCGCGGTCGCTTCGCCGTCGGTCAGGATCATGTCAAAACAATCGAGCATGGTACGGGTAAGATCGGGTAACCAGCGGTGGCGCCGGGCCTGCAACTCGCGTTCGGTGATGTCGATCAGCAGCATCGGTATGCCGCTGCCAGCGGTTTCGTCAATCAGGTTGGGTTTCAGGGCACCGCCAGACCAAAGGCACAGGTCGGGTCGCCAGTGATCCAGGAAACGCCGCGCAGGGGCGGGATGATCGTCGGGCAGCACCGAAATCAGGCCACAGGGCGCGATCCAGTCATCGATACGTGTCTCCGCCGGGATGGTGAACAGAAGGCTCAGATCTGGGCGAAGCGAGATCAGTCGCTGTGACAGATCGCAAAGCGCGGGAAACCGGCTGCGATCGGTGACATGTATCCAGATCAGCTCTCCCTTTGGACGGTCCGGCATGTCCCGGCCTGGCGGGTTCACCCCCCGCCAGTTCAGGACCCGGTACGCGGCAAGGCTGAGCGACCGCACCATGGCTCAATCCAGCCCAGATAGCGCAATGCCAACAGAGGCGCCGGTTCGCCGGTCTATGGGGACGGTGGCTGCCATGCGGCACTCCTGACGGAGGGGTTGAAATCGGCGGCACCCTAAGGGTTTGGCAGGCCGGGTCAAGGCATCGGGGGGCGAGGCCCGCATTCGTCAATGGGCCGGAATACCCGCGCTTGCCGGATCAAGGGCACCAAACAGGCCGCGATGCACGGTGTCGCCGCCTGCGATGACCCCATCCAGCCGGGGTCTGGGATTGTTGAACTTCAGCGCTGCGCCGGTCCGGTCGGTACAGCGCCCGCCCGCTTCGCGCAGGATCAGATCGCCAGCGGCGATATCCCATTCCCAGCTGGGTCGCAGGGTCAGCATCCCGTCGAACCGGCCCTGCGCCACCAGTGCAAGGCGATAGGCCAGCGAGGGGCGATAGTCGCGATGGAAGGCGGGTGCCTGACCGCCGGTCCAGTGTTCGGGGCGCAGATTTGGTCGCGCGGCCAGAATATGCGCCTGGGCCAGGTGGGTGGGCGCCGAGACCCGGATCGGTTGGCCGTTCAGAAAGGCACCACCGCCCGCTGCGGCGGTGAACAGCAGGTCGCGCTGGGGCAGATAAACGGCGGCGGCGGTAACCACGCCCCGGTCCGCGACCGCCAGCGCATGCGCCCAGGTGCGCGACCCTTCGGCAAAGCTGCGGGTGCCATCGATCGGGTCGATTATGAAAACACGGTCGTGATCCAGCCGCGCGGCGGTATCCTCGGTCTCTTCGCTGAGCCAGCCATAGCCGGGGCGGGCAGCGGGCAGCATTTGCGCCAGCATCGCATTCACCGCCAGATCGGCCTCGGTCACCGGGCCCGCGCCATCGGGCTTGTCCCAGCGCTGGGCATCGCGGCCTGAGTAGCGGGTGGCGATGCGCCCGGCCTCACGTGCAGCGCGGATCAACAGGTCGAGGTCAGTTTCCGGCAAGCGTCATCCCCTCGATCAGGATCGACGGCACCACCCGCGAAAGCCAGGGTCGGGCATCGTTCGCCGGGACCATCCGCAGCAGCATGTCGCGCAGATTGCCCGCGATGGTGCATTCGTTGACCGGATAGGCGATCTGGCCATTCTCGACCCAGAACCCCGAGGCCCCCCGCGAATAGTCGCCCGTGTTGGGGTTGATCGTCGACCCGATCAGCGAGGTCACCAGCAGCCCGGTTCCCATGTCACGGATCAGATCATCACGGCTGGCCGTGCCGGGCGTCAGCGTCAGGTTCCAGTTGCTGGGCGAGGGCGGACCCGACACGCCGCGCGTGGCATTACCGGTCGAGGCCAACACCAGCTTGCGTGCGCTGGCCAGGTCCAGCGTCCAGCCGGTCAGCACCCCGTCTTTGACGATGGCGCGGGCCTGCGTCGGCAGGCCCTCGGCATCGAAGGGGCGCGATCCAGAGACACGCGGGCGATGCGGATCCTCGATCAGCGACAGGGCAGCGGGCAGCACCTGCTCGCCCAGATTGTCCTTGAGCCAGGACGACCCGCGCGCGACCGAGGCGCCATTTGCCGCTGCCAGAAGGTGCCCGATCAGCGAGGCTGAAATGCGTTCGTCAAACAGCACCGGATAGCTGCCTGTCGCCGGTTTGCGCGCCCCTTGCAGGGCCACCGCTCGTTCGCCGGCGCTGCGGCCGATCTCTTCGGGGCTGCGCAGGTCGGACTGATAGGTGCGGCTGTCGCCATCGGCGTCCCGCTCCATCCCTGTTCCGCTGCCCGAAATCGCAACGCAGGAAAGCGAGCGCACACTGCGCCCGTAGCCGCCGGAAAACCCGTTGGTGGCGGCCAGGTGCACATGGTGCTGACCGTAAGCGGCGGCGGCGTCCGACACCTGGGTCACGCCGCTTACCGCTGCGGCGGCGGCCTCGGCGGCCAGCGCGTCCTGCATCAGTGCCTGAGGGTCGGGTTCGGCGGCAGGGTCACGCAGGTCCAGCGCGGCAAGGTCCCAGCCGCGCGCCAGCTGATCGGGATCGGCAAGCCCGGCATAGGGATCCTCAGGGGCCTCGCGCGCCATCGCCACCGCGCGCTCCGCCATTGCGGCCAGCGCCTCGGGGCGGCTGTCCGAGCTGGACACGATCGCCTGCCGTTTGCCGACAAACACCCGCAGGCCCAGATCGGTCCCTTCGGAACGTTCGGCATGTTCCAGTGCGCCGCCGCGCACCTCGACCGAGACCGAAGTACCCTCGACCACCAACGCATCGGCGGCTTCGGCGCCAGCCTGACGGGCGGCGTGCAAGAGAGCGTGGCTGAGGTCTTCGGCCTTGTGCGGCATGGGCTGTCCTTTGGCTGTTGTCAGGGAGGTAGCCCCCGCCGCCGCCCGCTGCAAGACCCACGGCGCGCGGTGCGGGTGACCAAGGTGTCAGCAGGGCGCGCAGCCGATGCGCGCACCCCGCTGGAGCCGTTATTTGATACGCTGACCGTTTGCGAGGATATGGCCCTGCTCGTTGATCTCGATCTTCGAGTTCAGCGTATCGGGCGCATCGCCGGGTACGGCCAGCATGCCCATCATCATCCGCGCGCCCATGGCGTCATCCTCGGACACGAAACCCATGGCGATCAGCTTGTCGAGCAGCGCATTTGCCCCGGTCAGGGTCAGGTTCGCCACACCGGCAGGCGCCGGGATGCCGTCAAAGGATTCGTAGTCGGAATTGTCAAAGGTGAAGGCGCCAGTACCGGTCAGCTTGGCCCCCACCAGCGAGACCAGCAGCTGGTTGATGGTCAACTCGTTCAACTCGCCCGGCGCACGGCCGGTCGCTTCGAGCGTTTCGGCCACGGTCGGGTCGAGGAAATCGACCAAGACTGTCACCATGCCCGACAGATCAAGCGCGACGGTTGCCGGATCGCGCGGCAGGGCGCCGGCGGGGTCGAACATGCCCCAGATCATGTCCGACATGGTGAAACCGGTCAGGTTCATGCCAAAGCCAAACGGTTGCGGATCGTCGCCCGCCTGGGTGGGGATATCCAGCTTGAACCCCGATTCCGCCATGGCCAGATCGATCGGAAAGGGCAGGTTCTGTGTCGTCATGGAAATCTGCGACTGGCGGCCCTTGAGATCGTAGACCACGTGGCTGGCATCCATGGCGATCCGGAAATCACCGCCCTGCGATGAGGATGTCATGGCAAAATCGTCGCCATCACCCTTGGCCGCCATATTGCCGCTGCCAGCGCCATAGCTCATCAGTGCGTCAAAGGCGAAACCCGATTTCAGCATGTCCGAGAAGTTGGTCGCGTCAAAACTGCTCGGCAGGCTGCCGGTGCCGGAATAGCGTACATCCGAAAGCGTGCCCGAGAAGTTCCCCGCATCGTCCGAGTCGGGATCGTCGAAAGACAGCGCATATGTCAGGCCGGAGGCGGTGAAGCTTTGCACCAGATTGCGCATCTCGCCCAGAATCATTTGCGAGGTGCCGGTGACGGCGGTCATCTCCAACAGGAAACTCAGCGCATCGGCGGGCATCGTCTCGCCATCGGCCTCCAGCGAGGCAAGCCGCAGGCTGACCTGATCGGCGCTATAATCATAGGTCATGTCATCCGGGTCGCCGGTCGCGACCATGGACATGTTGCGGTTGGCGTATGTGAGCGTGCCCGTTACCGGTGCCTCGTCCTCGACAGAGAAAACGAAGGTCAGCGGGAACTCTTCGGGCAGGCCGATCCGCACCGATCCGTCGCCCTGATCGGTCATGGTGATCTGTGGCATCGAGAAAGACATCGCGCTGTCCTGCTCGGGAATGCCCATGGACATGCTGAAATCGGTGATCGTCAGCGTGTCGCCCGATCGGCTTTCCGTGCCTGCGACGTCATAGCCCATGCCGCCCAGATAGGCGCTCCAGTCGGCCCAGACCTGTTCGGCGGTCAGATCGGCCCAGGCGCCCTGGGTTGCAATGGCATAGGCGAGTATGGCGCCGGACGTGCGGCGGAGGAAAACGGGCATCACAAGAACCTCTCTGGATCAATTTCGTCCCTATCGTGTTTCGGTGGGCAACGGGCGTCAAGGGGGCTGGTACTGGACCCTTCCCGCGTCACGGCGTAGGACTTGGCAAAGCAGATACGGGAGGAAGGTGGATGACCGGAATGCAAGGAAAAACCGTTCTGATCACGGGCGCAAGCCGTGGGATCGGGGCCGAGGCCGGGCGCGTCTTTGCCGCAGCCGGGGCCAATGTCGTCTTGCTGGCACGCAGCGCCGAGGCGCTGGCCGAGCAGGCATCCGAGATCGGCGAGACCGCATTGGCACTGGCTTGCGACGTCGCCGACGCGGCGCAGGTGGCGGGTGCGGTGAACGCGGCGGTGTCGCGGTTCGGCGGGCTCGACGTGCTGATCAATAACGCAGGTGTGATCGAGCCGATCTCGCATTTGGCCAACTCGGACCCGTCAGGATGGGGGCACGCCATCGATATCAACCTCAAGGGCGTCTACTACGGCATGCGCGCAGCATTGCCGGTGATGCGCAAGGGGGGCGGCGGCACCATTCTGACCGTCAGTTCGGGCGCCGCCCATAACCCGGTCGAGGCCTGGAGCCACTATTGCGCCTCCAAGGCCGGGGCAGCGATGCTGACCGCCTGCCTGCATCTGGAAGAGGGCCATCATGGCATCCGCGCCATGGGCCTGTCGCCGGGCACCGTGGCCACCCAGATGCAGCGCGAGATCAAGGGCTCGGGCATCAACCCGGTCAGCCAGTTGGACTGGTCGGCGCATATTCCCGCCGACTGGCCGGCACGCACCCTTTTGTGGATGTGCGGGGCCGAGGCGGACCCGTTTCTGGGAACCGAAATCTCGCTCAGGGACGAGGATATCCGCAAGCGGGTGGGACTGGCATGATCGAGCTGGAAAAGGAGGGCGGTTTGTGGACCGTCACCCTGAACCGCCCCGACAAGGCCAATTCGCTGACCGTGGCCATGCTGGAACGGCTGGTCGAGATCGCCGAGGCGGCGGGCGAGGCACGGGCGCTGATCCTGACCGGGCGCGGTAGGGTGTTCAGCGCAGGCGCTGATCTTGAGGCCGCACGGGCGGGGCTCGCGACCTCGGACCTGTGGGAGCGGCTGTCGGGCGCGATCGCGGCGCTGCCTTGCCTGACGGTCGCGGCCCTGAACGGCACATTGGCGGGGGGCGCCAACGGCATGGCGCTGGCCTGCGACCTGCGCCTCGCGGTGCCCGAGGCCAAGGTCTTCTACCCGGTGATGAAGCTTGGCTTTCTGCCGCAACCTTCCGATCCGGCCCGCATGGCGGCGCTGATCGGCCCGGCGCGGACCCGGCTGATCCTGATGGCGGGCCAAAAGATCACCGCGCAGGAGGCCTATGACTTCGGCCTGATCGACCGGATCGTACCCGCCGAACAGTTGATGGAGACCGCCCGCGCGCTGGTGGCCGATTCCCTGGCCGCCGATCCGGCGGTTGCGGCAGGTATTTCCCGGCTCTGTTCCTGACCAGCCCTTCAGGAGAGCGCCGGTTTCGTGCAACGAAACCGGGCCGGAAACCTTGCAGGTTTCCGGTCGCCGTCGCGCGTCAAGGCTGTGAATCGCTAGCGTTTGCGCCGCCCGCCCGGCACTTTCGAGCGAAACCCGGGGGGTCGTTTGCGCACCCAGGCGAGGAACTTCGCCAGCCGGGGATGGGCGCGCAGAGCCTCTACCGTGTGAAAGCTGCGCGCCAGTTCCGCCTCGGTCAGGGTGGCATGGACCTCCTTGTGGCAGATGACATGCAACAGGACCGTCGGCCCTCCCTTGCCACCCTTCAACCGGGGGATCAGGTGGTGCTGGCTGCCGTCGCCTTCGGGTATCGGCCGTTCGCATAACGGGCAGACCCCTTCGGGCAGGGGGAAGTCCGGGCACTTGTTTTCCTTGTCTGTCATGGGCAAGAGGATGCACCACCGTGCAAACGGCGCAAGTGGAGAGACCCATGGAATTCGGAACACAGGCCCAGACCGAGCTGCTGAACAGCCTGATCGAACAGGGCGAGCGTCTCTGGATAATTGCGCTGGGTTGGCTGTCGAGCCCGGCCGCCTGGTCGCAATTCGCCCTGTTGATGGTGGCCTATCTGGCGGCACTCTATGCCGCGCGCCGGTTGCGCGGGCCGCTATCACGCCTGCTGACCCCACCCGAGGAGCAGATGGACCCGCTGTCGCGGACCCGCCGTTTCGTGTTGATTTTCGTGCCTTTGTTGCTGCCTCTCTTGGCCTATGTCTTTACCGGCATCGGCGAAAGCGTCACCCGTTCGCTGTTCGGCTCGGGCGCGGTAATTGCCTTTGGCAAGCGGGTGTTCCTGCTCCTAGCCGCCCGCATTCTGGTGCGCGAAATCCTCGACGATCCGCTGATGAAGCTGCTGGGCCGTTACGTGTTGATCCCGGTGGCGGCGCTCTATGCACTGGGCCTTCTGGAACCGGCCATGGCCAGGCTGGACCAGACCGTGGTGCCGCTGGGCAACCTGTCCTTTTCGCTGCTCTTCGCGTTGCGTTTCCTTGTCGTGGGCGGCGCCATTTTCTGGCTCGGGCGCTGGTCCAACGACCAGTCGGCGCAATTCATCAAGCAACAGCGTGAAATGCGCCCGGCGATGCGCGAACTGACCGTCAAGGCGGTCGAGATCGGTATCTTCGGCATCGCCTTCCTGCTGGTGATGAACATCATGGGGATCAGCCTGACCTCGCTGGCGGTTCTGGGCGGGGTCATCGGCGTCGGTCTCGGCTTCGGCCTGCAAAAGATCGCGTCGAATTTCATCTCGGGCGTCATCCTGCTGCTCGAAGGGCAGGCGACCGTCGGCGATTACGTGGAACTCGATGGGGGCGAGGCGGGGACCATCATCAAGATGACCGCGCGCGCCACCATCCTCGAGACGTTCGATGGGCGCTGGATCGTGGTCCCGAACGAGGATTTCATCACCACGCGGGTGGTGAATTTCTCGGATCAGGGAAGCGCCAACCGGTATGAGGCGCCGTTTTCGGTGAGCTATGACACGGATATCAACCGGGTGCCCGCGATCATCGAAGCGGCGGTGGCGACACATCCCGGTGTGCTGGCAAGCCCCTTTCCACCCGATTGCGAGCTGCGCGGTTTCGGCGATAACGGGGTCGATTTCGCGGTCGAATTCTGGGTCGAGGGCATCGATGACGGCAAGAACAAGTTCATGTCCGATGTGCTTTTCTTGATCTGGAACGCGCTCAAGGAGAACGGCATCGAAATCCCCTATCCGCATCGGGTGGTGGAACTTTCCGGCAGTATCGAGACGCGGCAGGCATGAAACCGGCGGTCGTGATAGGGGCAGGACCGGCGGGTCTGATGGCCGCGGGCGAGTTGGCCCGCGCCGGCCTGCCGGTGCTGGTGGCCGAGGCCAAGCCCTCGGTTGCGCGCAAGTTCCTGATGGCGGGCAAGTCGGGTCTGAACCTGACCAAGGACGAACCTCTTGAGCGGCTGCTTGTCGCCTATGGCGATGCGGCCGACTGGCTGCGCCCGATGCTGGCGGCCTTTGATGCCCATGCGGTTCAGGATTGGGCGCGTGACCTGGGGCAGGACCTGTTTACCGGCTCGACCGGGCGGGTGTTTCCGACCGCGATGAAGGCCTCTCCGCTGTTGCGGGCCTGGTTGGCGGAACTGGCGGGGCTAGGGGTCGAGATTCGCACTCGCTGGCGCTGGACCGGTTGGCAGGGTGGTGCGCTCAGTTTCGATACGTCCGATGGTGCGCAGCGGATCGAACCTTTGGTCACCGTGCTTGCGCTGGGCGGGGCCAGCTGGGCCCGGCTCGGCTCGGACGGGGCGTGGGCTGGGTTGCTCAAGGCGCGCGGGGTCGAGCTGACACCCTTTGCGCCTGCCAATGCCGGGCTGCTGGTCGACTGGTCCGCACATATGGCGCCGCTGGCCGGACACCCGGTCAAGGGTGTGGCCTGGCAGGCAGGCGCGCTCAACAGCCGGGGCGAGGCGGTGATTTCGACACGGGGGCTTGAGGGCGGCGGCATTTATGCGGTTTCGGCGGCGGTTCGGCAGGGCGCTCCCCTCTTTCTCGATCTGTTGCCCGACCTGCCGCTGGAAGAGGTGGCCGCTCGATTGGCGCGTCCGCGGGGTAAGGCCAGCCTGTCGTCGCATCTGCGCAAGATTTTGAAATTGAACCCTGAAAGCCGCTCACTGTTGATGGAGTTCGGCCGCCCGTTGCCGCAGGTGCCAGAGGGATTGGCGGCGCTACTCAAGCAACTGCCCGTCCAGCATGCGGGCCTGCGCCCGATGGACGAGGCGATTTCTACGGCGGGCGGGGTGGCGCGCGCGGCACTGAACGACGGGCTGATGCTCAATGAGATTCCCGGCACATTCTGTGCGGGCGAGATGCTGGATTGGGAGGCGCCGACCGGCGGCTACCTCCTGACCGGTTGCCTGGCGACCGGCCGCTGGGCCGGTCGCAGGGCGGTGGCCTGGGCTCAGGCCGGGGTCAATGCACCCATGCGCTGAAACGCGGGGCGCGCGCGTACCTTCTTGCCATAGGCCTTGATCCGGTCCGAGGTGATCGGGAAACCGGCACCAAAGGCCCAGTTGAGGCAATGCACCAACAGGATGTCGACGATCGTCATCTTGTCTCCCATTGCGAACGGGTCGCCCAGACGGGATTCCAGACGCGCCAGATTGCGCTCGAACTCCCATTTGGCACAGTCGATGACGGCGGGCACGCGCTTGTCCTCGGGCAGGATGAACCCGTGGCGGGCGGCGACCCATAGCACCCCGTCGATCTCGTCAAGGATCGTGTGGAACAGCGCGTCCTGCTTGGCGCGCTCGGGCGTTCCGGCGGGATAGGTCAGATCGCCATGCTTGTCGGTAAGATAGGTCATGATGGCAGAGCTGTCGGTGATCACGTGCTCTCCATCGACCAGCACCGGGATCTTGCCGCTGCCGTTCAGGGCCGCGACCTGCGGGTCATGCGGGCCGACATCGACGAATTCGTAGGGTTGACCCAATTCTTCGAGCAGCCACAAAACACGCGAGGCACGGCTTTTGACCCGCCCATAGACCTTGTACATGATCGTCTCCCATTTTGGTGATCCCGATGCAGGATGGGGCCGGCGGGCGCGGGGTCAAGCCCTGCGTGCGAGGCCGTAACGTCACCGTGACCGGGACAGCCACGCCAACCGGATCATCGCCCGCTCGACCAGCGCCATCTGGGGCGCCGATTGCCCGGCCGAGCGCAGGGCGAGGTCGGTATCGGTCAGCACCGTCAAAGCTGCCTCCAGCCGCCTTGCGCCCCATCGCTGCGCCTGGTTCAGAATACGGTCACGGCGCGGACCAAAGACTGGCGGGCGCAATGTGCCGATGCCCTGCGCCGGGCCACCGGGCGCCGACGCACAGGCATAGAGCGTGCGGAAATGTCGGGTTGCCCCGATACACAGGCTGACCGGTGTCGTGCCCTGGGCCTGTAGACGACGGATCAATGGTCCTATCTCACCCTCCTTGCCCTCGGCTACCACGTTCAGAACGTCATCCAGCGCCGCCTCGGTCGAGCGGGGGGCACAGGCCGCGATGTCCTCGAGCCCGAGTGGGGTCGCATCTCCCAGCTTGTAAAGCGCAAGCTTTTCCATCGTCTGCGCGAAATCGCCCGGCCCCAGATCGCGCGCCAGATCGGACAGGATTGTCATCGGCTCGGGCGGGACGTCGCGGATGCCGGCGGCGGTCAGCATCCGTTCGATCTCGGCCCGCGAGGGCGGGTCGTCATAGATGCCGGCGGCATAGGCGTTGGGATGGGTTTCGAAGGCCTTGCGGATCTTGGAACTGGGCTTCAGCTGACCGGCGGTCAACACGATCTGCGCATCGCCCGGCTGCCAGTCCTCAAGCGCCGCCAGAACCGCGGGGGCCGAGGTTTCGGGGCAATCCTCGACAAAGACAACGCGCGGGCCGGGAAAGAAACCGGCCGCTTTGACCGCGTCCAAGAGTTGTGCCGCGTCCTTGCGCAACTCGGCCCCGGGCATCCGGGTCAGGCGCATCTCTTCCTCGCCATTTGGGCCGAGGAGAGCCGCGATGATCTGCTGGCGTTTCAGCGCGATGCGCATGGCATCGGCCCCGTGGATCAGGATGCCCGTCTTGCCCGCGTCGGGTCGGGCGAAATAGCCATCCGCCTCGCGCGGGGACAGCTTCATGCCGGTTGGTCCAGCGTTGCGTAAAGCTGGGTGACCAGTTGATCCGAGAGAATCACCATCAAGCGCTGGCGCGCGTCCCGTTCCCCCGCCAGCGTGTCGACGGTCGATCCGGTGGCGGAATAGCCGGTGAAATTGCGGACCTCGCCCGAGGCCATCACCGCGCCGCTTTCCTTGTCGGTCAAGGTATAGGCGGCGGTGCCGACGATGGAATAGCGCGTGGTGTCGTTCGAGGCGGTGATCGCCTGCCCCTGAGAGGCGGTGCGCACCTTGACGTCCAGCAGATAGTCGGTGCCGGCGGCGGCGGTCCGGCCCAGGCTCTGTTCCAGATTCTGCACCAGCCAATAGCTTTCGACATCATCGGGGGCCGAAACCTCGACTCGGCCGCGCAGCGCATCGCCCGCGCCCCCAGGGCCATAGACTGGTTGAAAGCCGCAGGCGGCCAGCGCAAGCGGCAGCATCAGCAGGGTTCTGCGATTAAACGACCACATTGACGATCCGGCCCGGCACGACGATCACCTTTTTCGGTGCGGCGCCATTCAGCGCCTTTTGCACAGCATCGGTGGAGAGCGCCAGTTTTTCAACCTGCGTCTTGTCCATATCGGCGGGCACGCTGATTTCCGCGCGGCGCTTGCCGTTGATCTGCACCGGCAGGGTAACCAGCGCATCGACCAGCATCGCCTCGTCCGCGACCGGCCACGGGGCTGCCGCGATCAGACCTTCGCCGCCCTGATGAGCCCAGATGTCCTCGGCCAGGTGCGGGGTCATCGGCGACATCAGTTGCGCCAGCGTCATGATTGCCTGCCTCTGCGCTGTTGCACCGGCCTTGGATTTCGCCAGGGTGTTAGTGAAGGCATAGAGCTTGGCAATCGAGGCGTTGAAGCCAAAGCTTTCGATCCCGTTGGTCACGTCGCGGATGCATTTGTGCATTTCGCGCAACAGGTCGTCGTCACCTTCACCGGGCGCGGTGGTGTCCATCGCGGCGATCCTGTCGCACAGGTTCCAGACCCGGTTCAGGTGCTTGTGCGCGGCCTCGGCACCGGCATCGGTCCATTCAACGTCGCGTTCCGGCGGGCTGTCGGACAGCACGAACCAGCGCGCGGTGTCGGCGCCGAAGCGGTCGATGATGGCCACCGGGTCGACCACGTTGTTCTTGGATTTCGACATCTTGGCCGAGGGGATGATCTCGACCTCGGTACCATCTTCCAGATAGCCCTTGCCACCTTCGAGACGCACAGCCTCGGGGTAGTGATAGACCGGGCGGCCATCGGCGCCGGTGGTCTTGTAGATCGCATGGGTCACCATGCCTTGGGTAAAGAGCGCGTTGAACGGTTCTTTCGATTTCTCGGGCAGATGGCCGCAGATATGCATCGCGCGGGCGAAGAAACGCGAATAGAGCAGGTGCAGGATCGCGTGTTCGATGCCGCCAATATACTGGTCGACATTCATCCAGTACTCGGCCTCGGCCATATCGGTGGGCGTTTCGGCGCGCGGCGCGGTGAAACGCGCGAAATACCACGAGCTGTCAACAAACGTGTCCATCGTGTCGGTTTCGCGCCGGGCGGGCTGACCGCAGGACGGGCAGGCGCAGTCGCGCCAGGTCGGATGACGGTCCAGCGGGTTGCCGGGCACGTCAAAGGTGACATCGTCGGGCAGCCGGATGGGCAGGTTTTCCTTTTTCTCGGGCACCACGCCGCAGCTATCGCAGTGGACCACGGGAATCGGGCAGCCCCAATAACGCTGGCGCGACAGGCCCCAGTCACGCAGGCGGAACTTGGTCACGCCAGTGCCCAAGCCCTTGGCCTCCATCCAGTCGATGGTGGCGTCGATCGCCTCTTGTCCGGTGGCTACATCCAGCCCGGCGAAATGGTCGATCCATTTCACCTTTTCGGTTTTCAGGGGCACAAAGGCCTCGGTCGCGACCGGCTTGGGATCGTCGAGCGCCATAAAGGTGTCGATCACTGGCAGGTCATATTTGCGGCAGAAATCGAGGTCGCGCTGGTCATGCGCCGGGCAGGCAAAGATCGCACCGGTGCCGTAATCCATCAGGATGAAGTTGGCGACCCAGACCGGCAGTTCCCAGTCGGGGTTCAGCGGATGACGCACGCGCAGCCCGGTATCTGCGCCCAGCTTCTCGGCTTTTTCGATGGCTTCCTCGGTGGTGCCGCCCTTGCGCATCTCGACCACCTTGGCGGCAAGGTCGGGGTTTTCCGCCTCCAGCGCCTTGGTCAGCGGGTGGTCTGGCGAGATGCCGAGGAACGAGGCCCCCATCAGCGTATCGGGGCGAGTGGTATAGACGTCGAGCGTGTCAATGCCATGGGTGGGTTCGGTCAGCGCCCACGAGAATTGCAGCCCGCGCGATTTACCGATCCAGTTGGCCTGCATCAGCTTCACCTTGGCGGGCCAGTCATCCAGCGTGTCGAGCGCGTCCAACAACTCGCCCGACATATCCGAGATCTTGAAGAACCATTGCGTCAGTTCGCGCCGTTCCACCAGCGCGCCCGAGCGCCAGCCGCGCCCGTCCTCGACCTGTTCATTGGCCAGAACGGTCATGTCGACCGGATCCCAGTTCACCACCGCGTTCTTGCGATAAACCAATCCCTTTTCGAGGAAATCGAGGAACAGCGCTTGCTGCTGGCCATAGTATTCCGGGTCGCAGGTGGCGAACATGCGCGACCAATCGAGGCCAAAGCCCAGTGGCTTCATCTGCGCGACCATCGTGTCGATGTTGGTGTAGGTCCAGTCCTTGGGATGGCCGCCGCTGGCCATGGCTGCATTCTCGGCCGGCATGCCAAAGGCGTCGAACCCCATCGGGTGGAGCACATTGAACCCGTTCGACAGTTTGTAACGCGCGATCACGTCACCCATCGTGTAGTTGCGCACATGGCCGATATGGATGCGCCCCGACGGATAGGGGAACATCTCGAGCACGTAGTATTTCGGCTTGTCCGCGGTGCGCACGGCCTTGAAGATACCGGCCTTGTCCCAGGCCTCTTGCCATTTGGCTTCGATTTCGGTGGCGGAATAGCGCGACATGGCGGTTCTGGTCCTTGATGAATGCAAACGCCGGGCGTGAACCCGGCGTGGTGATAAAGCGAATTGGCGCGAGGTTCTAGAGTTTGTCGTCGCCGATGCGCAGCTGACGCGCGCGCGATAGAATCGCGTCCTCGACCGCGCGGGCGGTCGCAGCATTGACCGGAGCACCGCCACTGGTTTGCAGCGACACTTTCAGCGCGCGAGCTTCAAGCGCCGGATCCTTGATGTGCACGGTGGCCCTATAAGAGCGTCCGCCGCCCGGCGGCGTGCCATAGCCGGTGACGATCACGCCGGTGAACGGATCGACTGACTGAATCGGCAGAAAGCTGAGCACATCCAGCGATGCCGCCCAGAGATAGCGGTTCACCTGGACGGTCTGTTCAGCCTTGGAGGGGCCGAAAACGTCCCAGATCGATGATTTCTCGTAGTTGGTAGGCGCGCTTTCGCGGTTGTTGGTGATATAGGAATCGTCCGCCGGAGGCGCATCGGCGATCCGCACGCCACCACCACGGTTGCCGCAAGCGGCCAGGCCCAGGCCCAAGGCAAGCACGAGGGTGGTTTTGAACGCGTTCTGCAAGGTCATTGGACGGTCCCACTGCTTTCTGTTGGGAAATGTCCTACCCAAGCCGCGTAAGGGGGGCAAGCCTCTATAGGGGGAACGCGCGCGTACGAGGCGGATTTGTCCGCTTTCTGATGGGCCGTGAGGGGGAAAATCCGCTGCCGGGTCACCGGACTGTGGCAAAGCTGCACCATCCGTGACGACTTTGCGCCGGGCTTGCCGCCAAGACTTGCAAACAGGGGGGCGAAAGAGCGAAACCCCTGTCCATACCCACGCCGGATTCACTGGTTTGGGCGTATGAATGAAAACCGAGGGAAACACGATGAAAAAAGTTCTCTTCGCAACGACTGCGCTGATCGCTACCGCAAGCGTCGCAGCAGCAGACGTTCGTCTCAGCGGTTACGGCCGCTTCGGTCTGGACTACAACGACGCCAACGACCGCGCCGTGAACGGTGTCTCGAAGACCACCATCACCAGCCGTCTGCGTCTGCAGTTCGACATGTCGGCAGAAACCGACGCCGGTGTTGCGTTCGACGCTCGCTTCCGTGCACAGGCCGAAAGCCGTGACAACACCCCGGGTGGTGCAATGTTCAACGGCGCTCGCTTTGGTGTGTCGTACCAGGGCTTCCGCGTGAACGTCGGCAACATCATCGGCGCAATTGAAAACATGCCCGGCACCTACCTCGAGACCCGTACCGCAGGTATCGGTATCGACGGCGCCAGCTTCTACTCGCACGTTGGTAACGTGAACAACGAGTTCTTCAACTGGGATGCATACTCGTCGGCAGGTACCGGTGTGAACGGCATCGAAGCTCTGTACTCGACCGGCGGCTTCACCGGCCACCTGTCGTACTCGACCCGTAACGGCGCCGTTGCTTCGGACCGTATCGGCGTGATGCTGGCCTACAACTTCGGTGACTGGACTGTCGCAGCTGCGCACCAGTCGTCGGACGCCATGTGGGAAGACAAGACCCTGGTGTCGGTCGCATGGGACGGTGGCCAGTTCGGCGCACGCGTCGCATATGCTGACAACGACGGCATCTCGAAGTTCGGCATCTATGGCAACATGGACATCGGCTCGGCTTCGAACCTGCTGGTCTTCTACACCGACGAAGACGCAGTCAGCGCAGCTGACGTTCTGGCCGGTCGTGGCGACAACCGCGACAACATCGCCGGTTCGAACCAGAACGAAGGTGGTTCCTATGGTATCCACTACTCGTACGACCTGGGCGGCGGCGCTTCCTTCGAAGCAGGCTACCGTCGTGCGTCGAACGACAACGACACCTTCCAGGCCGGTGTGTACTTCAGCTTCTAAGCTGTACACCGCTTGACGGTATCGAATGGGGGCAGGTCTTCGGACCTGCCCTTTTCTTTTGCGCCGACATGGTGTTTTTCTGCGGCAAGCCAGATCGGGGGACGACATGTCACTGCAAGAGATAACGAACCGCATCGCCAGGGCCGAACAGGCCGCGAACCGGCCAGAGGGGTCGGTCAAGCTGATCGCGGTGTCCAAGGTGCAACCCAACGAGCGCGTCGAGGCGGTGCTGGAGCAGGGGCATCGCATCTTCGGCGAGAATCGCGTGCAGGAGGCGGCAGGAAAATGGCCTGCCTTCATGGAGCGGTACGAGGGTGTGGAACTGCATTTGATCGGCCCGTTGCAGACCAACAAGGCACGTCAGGCGATGGAACTGGTGCACGCCATCCATTCGGTCGACCGGCCCAAGCTGGCCACCACGCTTGCCCGGCTGGCGCAGGAACTGGGCAAATGTCCCGACCTGTTCATTCAGGTCAACACCGGCGAAGAGGATCAGAAGGCCGGGATCATGCCGGCAGAGGCGGACGGCTTCATCGCCGAGTGCCGCGCGCTTGACCTGCCGGTGCATGGGCTGATGTGTATTCCCCCGGTCGAAGAGGAACCCGCGCTGCATTTCGCGTTGCTGGCCAAGATCGCGGCGCGCAATGGGTTGAGTGGTCTCAGCATGGGGATGAGTGGCGATTTCGAAAGCGCCATCGCGCTGGGGGCAACCCATGTCAGGGTCGGCTCTGCCATTTTCGGCGACCGGGTCAAAGCGGCGGGATGATCAACCGCGTTCCGGGCCGCACCCGGCGCGCGAGCCAATGCAGATTGGGGCGGTTGAAGGCCACGCAGCCCTCGGTCGGATAGCCGGGCCTTCGCCATTGATGGACAAAAATGGCTGAGCCGCGCCCAGGTTCCGCTTCGGGCCAGTTCCAGTCGGTCACCAGCACCAGATCATAAAGCGGATCCGCGCGGCGCAGCCGTTCGTGGCTGTGCCCGTAGGGCTTGCCTACAAGGTGGTTATAGGCCGCATCGCCCATATCATCCGACCACAGATCGCCCGGACCGATGGGCCGTGCCCATGGGGCAGGCGGCGCGATTCGGTCAGCGCGATACAGCATGCCGACGATGCGATGGATACCGACGGGGGTCGCCCCGTCGCCCTCGCGCTTGTCGGTCCGGATGCCGCCCTTGCCGATGGAACAGGGAAGATAGCGGCCCCAGAACCGCACCCCGCGCGGAGTCAGGACCAAATCCTGCGGGTTCACAACATATGGCCCGATTTGGCCGCCTTGGTCGCCAGATAGCCCCGGTTATGCGCGGTCTCGCCTACCTTGAGTGGCACCCGTTCCGTCACCGCGATGCCGGTACGTTCCATCATGGCGATCTTGGCGGGGTTGTTGGTGAGCAGGCGAACCGATTTGAAGCCCAGCGACTTCAGGATGTCCGAGCCCAGCCGGAAATCGCGCTCGTCATCCTCGAACCCCAGCCTGTGGTTGGCTTCGACCGTATCAAATCCTTGATCTTGCAGGAAATAGGCGCGCATCTTGTTGGCAAGGCCAATGCCGCGCCCCTCTTGGTTGAGATAGAGCAGAACGCCCGCACCTTCTTCGCCCATCTGTGCCAGCGCGCCGCGCAACTGTGGGCCGCAATCGCATTTCAGGCTGCCCATCAGGTCGCCGGTGAAACAGGCCGAATGCAATCGCGCCAGAACCGGCTTGTCCCGGTCGGGGCGGCCGATTTCCACCGCGTAATGCTCTTCGCCACCATCCTCGGGACGGAACACATGCAGGCGCCCGGCCTCGGAGACCTCCATCGGCAAGCGCGCGGCCGAGACCACGTGCAGCGGGCTGCGTTCGGACAGGTGAGGCGCGGCTGAAGCGTGGTCGATCGTGGTCAGCCCGTGCGCGGCGGCGAAATCACGCCCCTCGGGCAAATTCACCAGCACCGCCGCCGGCAGCAGGCGCGCGGATTTCGTCAGGCTGATCGCCAGTCGGTGCAACCCGGCCTTGCCTTGCCGCAACGTGGTCAGCGGCCCCTTCATCGGCGTGTTCAGATCGTCCGATGGATCGGCCACCGCCTGGACCCAGCGCAGATCGGCCCCGGCGGGCAGGCTTACCCGCGCTAGATCGCCGTCATAGGCGCGCGCCTTGAGCGTTTCCGCGCGGCGCCCGGTGATGGCAATGACCGGATCGCCCAATTGCCGCATATCCGCCAGTCGCTCCGCAGTCAGCGTTTCGGCCGCCAGCGCCAGAGTGCAATCCCCGTCCTCGTCCCGCAACACGACAGGCACCCCCATGCGCAGGTCGGCACGGGCGCGCGCCAGAAGCTCGGTGACATCCGGGATCAGACTCATCGGGTGTTATCCTATAACGTTCACGGCATTTACCTAGTCGCTGTCGGCGGAAATGTGAAATAAATCTCGCAAGTAAAACACGACCGCGTGAGAGATATGCAGCAAAACTTGCCGAATTCGTGCTGCGCCCTCACCTGTTGCGAAACGAAATCTGGAGGATGCGGGTATGGCGCAGCTGAAAAAAATCCTGCTGGTAGATGACGACGACGACCTGCGCGAGGCGCTGAGCGAACAGCTGGTCATGACCGAGGATTTCGATGTCTTCGAGGCCGAGACCGGTCATGCGGCATCGGAGCGGACCAAAGAGGCGATCTATGATCTGGTGATTCTGGATGTGGGTCTGCCCGATACCGATGGGCGCGAGTTGTGCCGCCTGATGCGCAAGCAGGGCGTCAAGAGCCCGATCATCATGCTGACCGGTCATGACAGCGATGCCGATACCATTCTTGGTCTTGATGCCGGTGCCAACGATTACGTGACCAAGCCGTTCAAGTTTCCGGTTCTTCTGGCTCGTATCCGTTCGCAATTGCGTCAGCACGAGCAATCCGAAGATGCCGTTTTTCAGTTGGGGCCATATACGTTCAAACCGGCGATGAAGATGCTGATCACCGAAGACGAGCGCAAGATTCGGCTGACCGAGAAAGAGACCAACATCCTCAAGTATCTCTACCGTTCGACCGATGGCGTGGTGCCGCGCGACGTGCTCCTGCACGAGGTCTGGGGGTATAACGCCGGGGTCACCACCCACACGCTGGAAACCCATATCTATCGCCTGCGCCAGAAGATCGAACCAGACCCGTCGAACGCGCGGCTTCTGGTTACCGAATCCGGCGGATACAGGCTCGTGGCGTAAATTGAGATATTGATTCAGGTCAAAGTGGAATCTTTGTGGTACCTTTAACCTGACCCCAACCCGCGCATGTCCGGGTCATGACATGCACCTCCCTGTTGGACTGGCCGGGCCTTGTGCCCGGCCCTTTTTTTATACAGGCCATGGACATCGCCGGGTCAGGCGATAGGTTTCGCCGGACTGGATGAAAGCGAGACGCGCCATGCCCTTTACCCTTGCCACCTGGAACATCAACTCGGTCCGCCTGCGCGAACCCATCGTGTGCAAGCTTTTGGCCGAGGAAGGGCCTGACATCCTGTGCCTGCAAGAGATCAAGTCGCCGGTCGACAAGATGCCAGTCGAAAGCTTTGCCGAACTGGGCTACCGGCACGTCGTTGCGCACGGGCAAAAGGGCTATAACGGAGTCGCCATCCTGTCGCGCCTGCCGATCGAGGAAGTCGCGCGCGAGGATTTCGCCACCCTCGGCCATGCCCGCCATGTCGCGGCGCGGCTGGAAAGCGGGGTCACCATCCACAATTTCTATGTCCCCGCCGGTGGTGATGTGCCCGACCGCGAGGTGAACGAGAAGTTCGGCCAGAAGCTAGACTACCTGACCGAAATGCGCGACTGGTTCCACGCAAACAGTCCCGAGAAATCCATTCTGGTGGGTGATCTCAACATCGCCCCGCGCGAGGATGACGTCTGGAGCCACAAGCAACTCCTCAAGATCGTGTCGCACACGCCGATCGAGGTCGATCACCTGGGCCAAGTGATGGATGCAGGCAAATGGGTCGACATCACTCGCCAGGACATCCCCGAGGGTCTTTTGTATTCCTGGTGGTCCTACCGGGCCAAGGATTGGGATGCCGCTGACAAGGGTCGCCGGTTGGATCATGTCTGGGCCACGCCGGATATCGCGAGTGCGGGCCATTCCAGCCGTATCCTGCGCGACGCGCGCGGGTGGGAGAAACCCAGCGACCACGCCCCGGTTTTTGCTAGTTTCGACCTTTGATCGAATAGAATCCGGCCCCAGGAGAGAACTGAGGCCTTGGTTTCCCTGCATGTCAGGCGCATATAGGGGCCAAATCCGAACCGGAGAAAAGAGACGATGGAACTTCTGAATGGCGCGGGCGCAGCCCCCGCAGGCGATCTGATCAAGGACACGAATGAAGCCACCTTCATGGCCGACGTGGTCGAGGCCAGCCAGACGGTTCCGGTGATCGTCGATTTCTGGGCGCCCTGGTGCGGCCCGTGCAAGACGCTGGGTCCCGCGCTTGAGGCCGCCGTGACCGCCGCCAAGGGCGCGGTGAAGATGGTCAAGGTCAATGTCGATGAAAACCAGATGATCGCAGGCCAGATGCGGATCCAGTCGATACCGACCGTCTATGCGTTCTATCAGGGCCAGCCGGTCGACGGGTTTCAGGGCGCGCTGCCCGCGTCTGAGATCAAGGGCTTCATCGACCGTGTGGTCGCCGCCGCCGGTGGAGAGGCCCCCGGCGCCCAGCTTGACGAGGCGGTTGCCGCCGCCGAAGAGATGCTGGAGCAGGGCGCCGCCGCCGATGCGGCAGAAACCTTTGCCGCGATCCTCGGCGAAGAGCCCGACCATGCCGCCGCCTATGGCGGGCTGGTGCGCGCCCATATCGCGCTGGGCGATCTGGATCAGGCCGAGGCAATCCTGAACGGCGCACCCGCGGCGATCTCGACCAAGCCCGAGCTTGAGGCCGCGCATGCCCAGCTGGAACTGGCGCGTCAGGCGTCGAATGCTGGTCCTGTCGCCGAACTTGCCGCTGCGGTTGAGGCCGATCCGAACAACCACCAGGCCCGGTTTGATCTGGCTCAGGCTTTGCATGCTGCTGGCCGGACCGAAGAGGCGGTTGCCGAACTGCTCGACCTGTTCCGCCGTGACCGCGAGTGGAACGAGGGCGCCGCCAAGGCGCAGCTGTTCACCATCTTCGATGCGCTCAAACCCAACGATCCGATCGTACTCAATGGCCGGCGCAAACTCAGCTCGATGATATTTGCCTAATCCCGCGATAGAGCTACAGTTGAAGGCATGATGCAATCCGCTGACCTTCCCGACACGTTGGCGGTTTTTCCGCTTCCCGGAGCGCTGCTGCTGCCCCGGTCTCGGCTGCCGCTGCATGTTTTCGAACCGCGCTACCTGCAGATGCTGGATGACGCATTGCGCACGCCGCAGAGGCTGATCGGTATGGTACAGCCCAATCCCTGTCGTCAGGATGGCGGCAAGTTGCACCAGATCGGTTGTGCCGGGCGGGTCACTCAGTTTTCGGAAACCGAGGACGGGCGGTACATGATCACCCTGACCGGTGTGTCGCGCTTTCGGATAAAGTCCGAGGTTGACGGGTTTGCACCCTATCGCCGCTGCACCGTCTGCTGGAAAAGCTTCGATCACGATCTGGCTTCTTCCTGCGCGCCCGATCCCCGGTTCGACCGGGATGCCTTCCTGCGACTGCTGCAAAGGTTTTTCGAGGCGCGCGACATGTGCACCGACTGGGACAGCCTGACCCAGGCCGATGATGAGCTGCTGGTCAATTCGCTGTCGATGCTGCTGGATTTCACGCCCGAGGACAAACAGGCCCTGCTCGAAGCACCCTGCCTCAAGACGCGGCGCGAAACGCTGGTCACCCTGATCGAATTCGCCCTCTGCGGTAACAGTGGCAAGGATCCCCTGCAATGAGTGAAACCGCCACTTCCTTTGACCGCCGTATGCTCGAGGCGCTGGTCTGTCCCGTCACTCATGCCACGTTGGAATACGATGCCGAGGCGCAGGAACTGGTGTCGAAGGGGGCCAAGCTGGCCTTTCCGATCCGCAACGGGATCCCGGTGATGCTGGTGGACGAGGCGCGCCCGCTGGATGACTGAACGGCCTGCGGCCTATATCCTCTGCGGGACGCCGCGCAGCGGCAGCACCCTCCTTTGCGGCTATCTGGCGGCCACCGGCGTGGCCGGAGCCCCCGATTCCTTCTTTCGCACACAATCCGTTGATTGGTGGGCCCAGGATTGGGGCCTGCCCGAGACGCTGCGCCCTGGCGCGGCCGGATTTGACCGTGCGTATCTGGATTCGGCGCTGGTCGAGGGGCGAGGCGGGACGCCGGTATTCGGGCTGCGCCTGATGCTCGAGAATCTGGGCGATATGCTGGGCATGCTGGACCATCTCTATCCCGGACTGCCCGGCGATACTGCCTTGATCGAGGCGGCATTCGGACTAACCCGCTATCTGCACCTGCGCCGCCGGGACAAGGTGGCGCAAGCAGTGTCGCGGGTGCGGGCCGAGCAATCGGGGCTCTGGCATATTGCGCCCGATGGGCGCGAGATCGAACGGCTCGCCCCCCATCGCGACCCGGTCTACGATTTCGACGCGATCGACGGCCATGTGCGCGCGCTTGAGACTTATGAAGCGGGCTGGACCGACTGGTTCCTCGCCCAGGGTATCACTCCGCAGGGCATCGACTATGAGGACCTCGCGGACACGCCGATAGAGGTGGTCTCGGCCATTCTTTCGCATCTGGGTCAGGACCCGGAGCGGGCGCAGGGCCTGACCCCGGCGGTTGCCAAACTCTCCGGCGAAGAAAGCCGGGACTGGGCGCACCGGTACCGGGCGCAACGCGAAGGACGCGCCTGAGGCGAGGACGCCTGCCAGGGCGGAGGAGCCGCACTCAGATCGCGCGGCCCTGCATCAGTTTCGGCAGGTCACCGGTCAGCCCAGCCGCCTCGCGCACGAAACCGCGCCGCAGGCCGGGGAAAGCGCCGATCACGCCCATGCCGACATCGCGGCCCAACCGCAAAAGCGGGTTGTCGTTGGAAAACAGCCGGTTGAAGGCATCGGTCGCCAGTGCCAGCGTCGCCGTGTCGAACCGGCGCCACTGCTGATAGCGCTCCAGCACTGGGGCTGCGCCGATATCCTCGCCCCGGCGTACGGCCAGGATCAGAACCTCGGCCAGCGCGCCCACGTCGCGCAGGCCCGCGTTCAGCCCCTGACCGGCAATCGGATGCATCCCGTGCGCCGCATCTCCCACCAGCGCCAGCCGTTCGCCGACAAAGGCATTGGCGACCGTCAGGTTCAGCGGATAGGTAAACCGGGCACCCTCCAGCCGGATCTCGCCCAGAAAATCGCCGAACCGGGGCCGCAGGATTTCCAGGTATTCCGCCTCGGGAAGGGCGTTGATGCGGGCGGCGGCCTCCGTCCGTTCGCTCCAGACGATCGAGCTGCGATTGCCGGGCAGCGGCAGGATCGCCAGCGGCCCCGGCGGCATGAAGAACTGATGCGCGATCCCATGATGGGGCCGCTCATGCGCGATGGCGCAGACCAGCGCGGTCTGGCCGTAATCCCAGCCGGTCCGCTTGATGCCCGCGCGCGCGGCGGTGCCACTCTTGCGCCCGTCGCAGCCCACCACCAACCCGGCGCGCAGGTGCGAGCCGTCGGCCAGTGTCAGCGTAACGCCGGTTCCATCCGTCTGTTGGGCGATAACGGCGGTGCCGTTCAGCCGGGTGATGCCCGGCTCCGCCTCCATCGCGGCCAGCAGCGCACGCCGCAGATAGCGATCCTCGACCATATAGCCCATTGGCCCTTCTTCGATCTCGGCATGGTCGAAATGCAGGAAGAAGGGGGAGGGGCCGGCGCCGGCATGACCGTCGCTGACCTTGATCTCGAGCATCGGTTGGGCGGCACCCGCCACGTGATCCCAGACACCCACAGCGGCCAGCAGCCGTTGCGAGGCCAGCGCCAGCGCATAGGCGCGGCCATCGAATGCGGCGTCGGTGCGCAGCGGGTCGGGCAGGGCATCCACCAAGGTAACGCTTTGCCCGCTCTGGGCCAGTGCCAGGGCCAGCACCGGACCGTTCAGCCCGCCACCCACGATTGCGATATCGGCTCTATGTTCCATGAGTCGCAATATGCGCGCCGGTTCGGGATTGTCCATGCGCAGTCCTGTCGCTACCGTCGCGGCAACAGCAAGCGGGAGGGTAAGATGAGCGATTGGCTGACCATGACGGCAAGCGATCTGGGGCGCGGTATCGCGGCGGGCCGGATCGACCCGGTCGCTTTGACCGAATGCTATCTGGACGCGATCGAGGCCCATCCCGACCGCGACCGCATCTATGCCCGCATCACCGCCGACCGCGCCCGGGCCGAGGCGTGCGCCGCCGCCGAGCGCGCCAGGCTGGGCCTGCGCCGGTCGTTGTTCGATGGCGTACCGCTCAGCTGGAAGGACCTGTTCGACAGCGCGGGCGTGGCCACCGAATCCGGTTCGGCCCTGCTCGCGGGACGCGTGCCCGAGGCGGACGCCCTGGTGCTGCGCAATGCCACCGCTGCCGGCGCTGTCTGCCTGGGCAAGACCCATATGAGCGAGCTGGCCTTTTCCGGTCTGGGCCTCAACCCTGTCACCGCAACCCCGCCCAACCCGCATGATCCGGCCTGGGTGCCGGGCGGGTCCTCTTCGGGTGCGGCGGCCTCGGTCTCGTTTGGTCTTGCCGCCTGTGGCATCGGCTCGGATACCGGTGGGTCTGTTCGCATCCCCTCGGCCTGGCACGATCTGGTTGGGCTCAAGACCACTTCGGGGCGGCTCAGCCTCGAAGGGGTGGTGCCGCTCTGCCTGAAATTCGACACGGTCGGCCCGCTGGCCCGCTCGGTCGAGGATGCGGCCGAGGCGCTGGCTCTGCTTGAGGGAGGGCGCGCCGCCGACCTGCGGGGCGTATCGCTCAAAGGGTGCCGTCTGGCCGTGCTGCAAACCGTGGCGCTGGATGATCTGCGTGAGGCGCCGGGCGCGGGGTTCGAGTCGGCGCTGACGCGTCTGTCCGCCGCAGGGGCCGAGATCGTGCCCCTCGATGTGCCCGAACTGGTCGATGCGATGGCCCTGTCGGGTGTTCTCTATACCGCCGAGGCCTATGGCCTGTGGCGCGATGTGATCGAGGCCAATCCGGATGCCATGTATGACCAGATTCTGGAACGGTTCCGCGCCGGTGCTGGTTTCTCCGGCCCTGATTATGTGGCCGCCTGGGCGCGGCTGGAAACCTACCGCGCCGCTTGGGACAGTGCGGTTGCCGGGTTCGACGCGGTGCTTATGCCCACCGCACCAATCCTGCCGCCCGACCGTGACCGGCTGCTCAGCGACCACGACTATTACGTGTCCGAAAACCTGCTGGCGCTGCGGAATACCCGCATCGGCAACCTGATGGGCCTGTGTGGGCTGAGCCTGCCCACGGGCATGCCGGCCTGCGGTTTGATGATGCTGGGGCGCCCGGACGGCGAAGAGGCGCTGTTGCGCGTGGGCGCGGCGGCAGAACACGCGCTGACCTGAATGCCACAATTCCCTGCGCAGGCAACGCTTTGTCTGGACGCACGCGGGGATCGTCTGTACTTTGGTTTGCAAACGGGGCGTTGACGATCCCGACACGAGGCAGACCAGATGAATTTCCCCGAGCGGTTTTCGAACCTACCGGCATATGCATTCCCGCGCCTGCGTGCGTTGCTCGACCACCATCCGGCGGGCGGCGAAGTCGTGCATATGACCATCGGCGAGCCCAAGCACGATTTCCCGGCCTGGGTTACCGAAGTGATCGTCGAGAATGCCCATCTGTTCCAAAGTTATCCGCCGAACGAGGGCTCACCCGAGTTGCGCGGCGCGATCACGGACTGGATCGCGCGCCGCTATGGCGTGACGCTCGACCCCGAGAAAAACGTGATGGCGCTGAATGGCACGCGCGAGGGTCTATACAACGCTGCCATGGCGCTCTGCCCTGAGCAGAAGAACGGACAGCGGCCAATCGTGCTGTGTCCGAACCCGTTCTATCAGGTCTATATGGTGGCTGCGATCTCGGTCGGTGCCGAGCCGCATTTCGTGCCCGCCACCGCCGCCACCGGCCATCTGCCCGACTACGCCAGCCTGCCCACCGAGGTTCTGAACCGCACCGCCGTGGCCTATATCTGCTCTCCGGCCAACCCGCAGGGTGCAGTCGCCAGCCGCGCATATTGGATGGAACTGATCGGTCTGGCCGAACAATACGATTTCCGCATTCTCGCCGACGAGTGTTACTCCGAGATCTACCGTGACACGGCGCCCACGGGCGCGCTGACCGTCGCCCAAGAGATGGGCGCCGATCCCGAACGGGTGGTGCTGTTCAACTCGCTGTCGAAACGTTCGAACCTGGCGGGCCTGCGCTCGGGCCTGATCGCAGGTGGGCCGGAAACGCTGAAACATGTCAAGCAGTTGCGCAACTATTCCGGCGCGCCACTGCCGGGGCCGTTGCAGGCAGCCGCGGCGCGGGTCTGGGCAGACGAGGCGCATGTCGCCGAGAACCGCCTGCTCTATCAGGAGAAATACGCGTTGGCCGATCAGGTCTTTGCCGGGGTGCAGGGCTATCAGCCGCCCGAGGCCGGGTTTTTCCTTTGGTTGCCGGTCGATGACGGCGAGGCGGCGGCGCTCAAGGCATGGCGCGAAACCGGCGTCCGGGTGCTCCCTGGCGCCTATCTGGCACAGGGAAAACCGGGGCAGAATCCCGGAGAGACATATATCAGGGTCGCAATGGTGGCCCCAAAACAAGACTTGCAGCGCGGGCTGATCGCCCTTCGCGACTGCATCTATCGCTGAGGTTCGAGGGTAGCATGGCATCATATCACGCACGCAATCGCGATCCGCTTCTGGACAGCAACATGCAGGCCGCCATCGAGCGGCGCGGGAAAGAGTTGCTGGGGCTGGCGCTGATCGTGCTGGGCCTCCTTGCTGCGGCGATGGTGGGCACCTATACGCCCGACGACCCCAACTGGATGGTATCGACCGATGCGCCAGTGCAGAACTGGACCGGGAGGATTGGTGCGTCGATCGCGGCGCCGCTGTTCATGATCGTCGGTGGCGGCGCCTGGGGCATTCCGCTGGTGCTGGTCGCCTGGGGGCTGCGCTTTGCCCTGCATTCGGGCGAGGATCGGGCGATGGGCCGGTTGGTCTTCATGCCGATCTGGATCGCGGTCGTGTCTGTCTATGCCGCCACTCTTGTTCCGGGCGAGGCCTGGCGCGCGACGCACAGTTTCGGACTGGGTGGTCTGTTTGGCGACACCGTGATGGGGGCGCTGCTGACGCTGGTTCCGCTGGGGTCACATCTGATGGTCAAGTTGACCTCGCTGGCAATGGCTGTGGTCATGCTTGCGATGGCGGCCTTTGTGCTGGGGTTCACCTGGCCCGAGATACGGCGCGGCTTGCGTCACGCGATGGTGGGGGCGATCATTGTCTACGGCGGCTTGATGACGCTGCTGGGTCGTGGCGCATCGGCCGGGGTCGCGGCGGCGCGGGCGCGTCAGGCGTTGCGGGCCGAACGGCGCGAGGCGGCGCGGTTGGCCGCCGAAGAGGCCAGGTTCGCCGAAGAGGCCGCCTATGCCGAGACTTTGGTAGAGGAAGAGACGGTTCCCGAACCGGCGCCGCAACCCAAGCCCAGCCTGCTGGCGCGGGTGCCGGGGCTGATCCGTCGACCCGAACCGATGCCGCAGCCGGAACTGGTCGAACCCGAACCGGTGCAGGGTTATGACAAGATGCCGGGGACCGAGCGTATCCAGTCCAAGATCGCTGCCGCCGTGCGCAGCCGCAAGGAGGCCGCTGGCGTGGTCGCGCCGCCGCCCGATCCGCAGCGACCGCTGACCAAGGGACGCGGGCGCGGTCCCGACCCGCTTTTGCTGGACACCCGTCGCCGGGGTGATCTGCCGGCCGAGCCCCCGGTGACTGCCCCTCAGGCCCCGCAGGCAGCGCCGGTGTTCCCGCCGGTCAAGAGCCCGGCAACGCCCGAGTTGCGCGCTCCGGCGCCGGGTGCCGCGCCGCTGTCCACCCCGCTTTCGGTGGTCCCTGACATGGTCCGGGCCTCGGACTTTCAACATCTGACCGCGGAAGAGTTCGACCAGGATTGGGAACCCGTGGACAGTTTCGAAGCCGGACAGCCACCCGCGAACGATGCACCGGGGCAAGCGACAGCCAGGACCATTCAACCGCAACCGATACCCAACATTCCGGCAGCACAGCCACGCAAGCCGGTCGTGGCGCAGCCGGTGCGGCGCAACCCGGTACCTTCGCGCCGTGCGCAGGCCGAGGCGCAGCCGACGCTTGCCTTTGAAGAACCCGCCGTCGCCTTTGAACTGCCGCCCTTGAACCTGCTGGCCAGCCCCACCAGCATCCAGCGTCACCACCTCAGCGACGAGGCGCTCGAAGAAAACGCGCGCATGCTGGAAAACGTGCTGGACGATTATGGGGTGAAGGGCGAGATCGTCTCGGTCCGGCCCGGTCCCGTCGTCACCATGTACGAGCTGGAACCAGCGCCGGGTCTCAAGGCCAGCCGCGTCATCGGTCTGGCCGATGATATCGCGCGCTCGATGTCGGCGCTTTCGGCACGGGTCTCGACCGTGCCGGGCCGCTCGGTCATCGGTATCGAACTGCCCAATGAACACCGCGAAAAGGTGGTGCTGCGCGAAATCCTCGCCTCCCGCGATTTCGGCGATAGCAACATGAGCCTGCCGCTGGCGCTGGGCAAGGATATCGGCGGTGACTCGGTTGTGGCCAACCTTGCCAAGATGCCCCACCTGTTGATCGCGGGCACCACCGGTTCGGGTAAATCGGTGGCGATCAACACCATGATCCTCAGTCTGCTCTACAAGCTGACGCCCGCCGAATGCCGGCTGATCATGATCGATCCCAAGATGCTGGAACTCTCGGTTTATGACGGCATTCCGCATCTCCTCTCTCCCGTGGTGACCGACCCGAAAAAGGCCGTCGTTGCCCTGAAATGGGTGGTGGGCGAGATGGAGGACCGCTATCGCAAGATGTCCAAGATGGGCGTCCGCAACATCGAAGGCTTCAACGGCCGCGTCCGCGAGGCACTGGCCAAGGGCGAGATGTTCAGCCGCACGGTGCAGACCGGCTTTGACGACGAGACCGGCGAACCGGTGTTCGAGACCGAGGAATTCCAGCCCATCCCGCTGCCCTATATCGTCGTCATCGTCGACGAGATGGCCGACCTGATGATGGTCGCGGGCAAGGAGATCGAGGCCTGTATCCAGCGTCTGGCCCAGATGGCGCGGGCCTCGGGTATCCACCTGATCATGGCGACCCAGCGCCCCTCGGTCGATGTGATCACCGGTACCATCAAGGCCAACTTCCCCACCCGGATCAGCTTCCAGGTGACATCGAAGATCGACAGCCGCACCATCCTGGGCGAGATGGGCGCCGAACAGCTTTTGGGGCAGGGTGACATGCTGTATATGGCGGGCGGGGCCAAGATCACCCGCTGCCACGGCCCCTTTGTCAGCGACGAAGAGGTCGAAGAGATCGTCAACCACCTGAAGCAGTTCGGCCCGCCCGACTATATCGGTGGCGTGGTCGAAGGCCCGGACGATGACAAGGCAGACAATATCGACGCGGTGCTGGGGCTGAACACTGGCGGCAACACCGATGGTGAGGACGCGCTGTACGATCAGGCGGTGGCCATCGTCATCAAGGACCGCAAGTGCTCGACCTCCTACATTCAGCGGAAACTCGCCATCGGCTATAACAAGGCCGCCAGGCTGGTCGAGCAGATGGAGGACGAAGGCGTTGTTTCTTCGGCAAATCATGTGGGCAAACGCGAAATCCTGGTGCCGGAGCAGGGGTGATCTTCTCCGGCGCCGGGTGAATGCTTATCTGGGGTGACATGAAACGGATTGCAATCGCACTTGCGCTGACCCTGGTCGCGCCGGCAGCCTGGGCGGCGGACAAGCTGCCTTTGGCTGAAATATCGACCTATCTGAACGGTCTCAAAACCGTTCAGACCACGTTCACCCAGATCAACGATGACGGCTCGCTGAGTACCGGCAAACTGTGGCTGCAACGGCCTGGACGAATGCGGTTCGAATACGACCCGCCCGACCGTTCGGTGGTGCTGGCCAAGGGCGGCACCGTGATCATCCACGACCCCAAGTCGAACCAGCCGCCCGAGCAATACCCGCTGAACCGCACGCCCTTGTCGATCGTGCTGGCGCGGACGGTGGACCTGGACCGAGCCAATATGGTGGTGGGGCATGCCTTTGACGGTACCGCCACCGTGGTCACCGCGCAGGACCCAGAGAACCCCGATTACGGGCGTATCGACCTCAGCTTTACCGGCGATCCGGTCGAATTGCGCAAATGGGTGGTCCATGATGGCGCCGGGTCGCGCACCACGGTGATCCTCGGGCAACTGACCAAGGGCAACAGCCTTAATCAGAACCTGTTCATCGACGGTCAGCCGGGCATCTCGGTCAACCGCTGAGCTTTGACAGAGACTGCCGGATCAATTCCGATAGCGGCGGCAGCTCGACAGCTGCCGCTGATACATGTTGGCCCGTGCCGCTACATCGTCGGCAGTGCGCAGCAACCAGGACTTTCCGTTATGGCTGCCACGGGCATATCCTGCATGCCCTTCGTGATAAGCCAAATACTGGTTGCGCGCATCTCCCAGCGAAATGCCGTTCTTCTCGCGCGTCTTGTTCATGTACCAGCCGATGAAATCCGAGGCGTCCTTGATCCGGTCGCGTTTGGCGCCGCGCCGCCCGGTTTCCTTGCGATACTGATCCCAGGTTCCGTCCAGCGCTTGGCTGTAGCCGAAAGCGCTGCTTTGCCGGCCAACCGGGATGACGCCCAGCACGAACTGGTGCGGCGTGCGCGCGTCGGATCGATACCGGCTTTCGTAATAAATGGTCGACATCTGGACATGCACGGGCACGCCCCATTTGCGTTCCGTCTGCTTGAACGCCTTCATGTATTCGGGGCGCTCGCCCGCGATACTGCATGCATCATCCAGATTGCGCGGCGGGTTTTTCGACCCACCGCTGCACGATACCAGCAACAGCACCGCAACCAGCGCGCAAAGAGATCTGCTCATCTGCCTCTTGCCTTTTTTCCGGCATTCTAGCGCATTCGGGTGGGCGATGGAATCACATTCGCTAGAGCACAGCAGCCAGAACCAGAGGCAAGGCCCCGACCGCCAGCAGGGTCGAGACCATTACCATCCCGGCCACCGCCTCGGCATCGGCGCCGAATCGTTCGGCTAGAAGATAGGCCGAAACCGCCGCGGGGACCGACATCTGAACCACCAGTACCCCAAGTGCAGGGCCGCTTCGCCCAAAGCCTTGCGCGACAAGCCAGCCGATCGGGAAACAGACCGCCAGTTTTAGCACCGAGAGTCCGACCGCCTGTCCGATCCGTCGGATCGACAGGCGGGCAATCGCCACACCCAGCGTAATCAGCATCAGCGGTACCGCCATCTGGCCGATCAGTTCCAGCGCGTTGGTCAGAAAGCGCGGGGTCTGCCAGCCCTGGGTCAGGAACAACGCCCCCAGCAGCGTTGCCCAGACCATCGGTTCGCGCGCGACCTTGGACAGCGATCCCTGACCCGCGACGACGTGGATGCCATAGGAAAACGACCAAAGCGCACTGTGCGAAAAGAACACCACCGCATAACTCAACCCTTCGACTCCAAAGGCGAACATGCACAATGGCAGGCCCAGATTGCCGGTATTGCCGAACAGAAGCGGCGGCAGATAGGTACGCCGGTCCAGCCCGCTGGCCCGCACGATCAGTCCGAACACCACGGTCAGCGCCAGAATCGCCAGCGCCGAGGCCAGCGTGAAGCGGCTGAGGTCTCCGCCCGGTATGTCTGTCTTCATCAGCGCGACGAAGATCAGGCAGGGCACAGCCAGCATGGTGCCCAACCGGGTGACGAATTGCAGCCGGTACTCGAAGCCAAGCCGAACCCAGCCAAACCCGACCGCGGCGAGCAGAAAGACAGGGGCAACGATTTCAAGCACTGTCACGGCAAGGTTCACAGACTGTTTCCCTTAATTTTCGATCAATTGTTGGACACCGGGTGACGGTTGACGGTACTAATTGCACTAGGGGCTGAAATGACAATGATGAAATCACACGCCAAATATCATTTGGGGCAAGTGGTCCGTCATCGGAAACACCCGTTCCGGGGTGTCGTTTTCGATGTGGATCCGCAATTTGCCAACACCGAAGAGTGGTACCAGGCTATCCCCGAGGATAGCCGGCCGCTCAAAGAGCAACCGTTCTACCACCTGCTCGCCGAGAACGACCAGAGCTACTATGTGGCCTATGTGTCCGAGCAGAACCTGATCGCCGACTATTCTGGCGAGCCGGTGGACCACCCGGATATTCCCGACATGTTCGGGCCATTTCAGGACGGAACCTATCCGTTACACTTCCAGTTAAATTGACGGCTTGTCCGATTGGGGCTGTGCGCGCGGGGGTCAATACCCCAGCGCGCAGCCATCCTTGCGTGGGTCGCTTGCGGCCTCCAGCACGCCGTCTGGGCGGATGCGAATAGCCTGTGCGCCGCCCAGCGGTACCTCGGGTGTCACGATCTTGTGCCCCTTGTCGGCCAGCGTCTGGCGCACCGCCGCTGCGTATCCGCGTTCCAGCTTCAACTCGCCTGCATCGGCAAAGGCGCGGGGCGCATCCATGGCGGTTTGCAGGTCCATCCCGAAGTCGACCAGGTTCGAGACGAAGCGCGCATGACCTGACGGTTGAAAGGCACCACCCATCACGCCGAACGGGGTCAAGATATCTGCCCCCTCGCGCAGCATGCCCGGAATGATGGTGTGCATGGGGCGCTTGCCGCCCGCCATCTCGTTCGGGTGGCCCGCTTGCAGGGTGAACCCGGCGCCGCGGTTTTGCAGCAGAATTCCGAATTTCTCGGAGGCAATGCCAGACCCGAAACCGTGAAAGATGGAATAGATCAGCGACACCGCCATACGGTCGCGGTCCACCACGGTGATATAGATCGTGTCCTTGTGCACTGCCTCGGTCAGCGGCGCGGCAGAAGCCATGGCGCGGTTCGGGTCGACCAGCGCCGCCAGCCTGGCCGCGGTGTCCGGGGACAGCATGTGTGCAAGGCCCTTGGTGTGGTCGAGGTCGGCCAGAAACCGGTTGCGAGCGTCATAAGCCAGCTTGGCGGCCTCTGCCTCGATATGGATGCGGTCGGCGCCCAGCGGGTCCATCGCTGCGATGTCGAAATGCGACAGGATGTTGAGCAGCAGGATCGCCGTGGCGCCTTGGCCGTTGGGCGGATGCTCGACCAGTTCGGCCGATTTGTAGGGGCCGGAAACGGGTTTGGTCGGGGTGCAGGTCGTGGCCGAGAAATCTTCGGCCCGGTGCGGACCACCCAGGGCGTTCAGTGCCGAAAGCATGTCCTCGGCCACCTCGCCGGTATAGAACCCGTCGCGCCCGTGGCGGGCGATGCGGCGCAGCACCTCGGCCTGACCGGGGGCGGCAAAGATCTGGCCTGTCACCGGCGCGCGCCCGTCCACCAGATAGTGTTTGCGGGCCGCGCCCTGCAGGATGCCTGCATCCCGTGCCCAGTCGAACGCCACGCGCGGGGCCACCGGAACGCCGCGCTCGGCATATTCGATGGCGGGTTGCAAAAGGGTGTCGAGGCTCAGCTTGCCCTCGGTTTCGGCCAGATGGCAGAAGGCGTCGATGGCGCCGGGAATGGTGACCGCATGGGGGCTGCGAAGCGGTACCCGATCCAGTCCCTGATCGCGCAAGGCAGCGGCGTTGGCCCCGGCCGCAGCGCGACCCGAGCCGTTCAGGGCGCGGATCTGGTCCTCGCCAGGACGGGTATACAGCACGAAACAGTCGCCGCCGATGCCGGTCATCTGTGGTTCACAGATGCCCAGCACAAGACCCGCCGCCAGCGCCGCATCCATAGCATTGCCACCCCGTCTGAGCAGATCGACCGCCACCTGGGCGGCCAGTGGGTGCGATGTGGCGCACATTCCCTCGGTGGCGAAAACCTGGGATCGTCCCGGCATGTGAAAATCGCGCATTGCGGTGTCTCCCTCGTGCTTTCGCGACACTAGGCGGCGAGCACAGGAAATCAATCCGTTGTTCCGTATGAACGGGCGCGACAGGCTGAGAAACCGGCAATGTCCTGGGGGAGGGTAGTCCTCGGCGCCGCGCACTGGGTGGGGGCTGAAACGCGCAACGCCGAGGGAAGCCATATGCAGCTACAGGTTCGTTTCTGACCTGCCATTGCGGCATGAGTTCGGAGTCAATAAGGCAAGATTGTGTCGCGCCAGAGTTTGTTCACGAAATCTGCGGGAGGTCGAACCGCAGGGACAGCAGATTGCTGTTCTTGCGTCGTTCATATCGAATCTCGCTGACCAATTGGCGGATCAGAAACCAGCCAAAGCCCCCTTCGGGCAGATCGGCTAAGTCGGTCTCGACACTGGCGGGCTCACCTTTGGGCAACTGTCCGTCGGGTAGCGGGCGGCCGTGGTCCGAAATACGGATCAGCAGTTTGTCGTTGCGTATCTGGCACCGGATGCGGACCTGACCCGGTTCAATGTCGGCATAGGCATGTTCGACCACATTGTTGATCGCTTCGGCCAGCGCGATTTCCACATCGCCGGCCCGTTCCTCGGACAGGCCGCGCTGGCGCAGCTGGGTCGCAACCGCGCGAATCCCCTCTCGCGCCTCCATCTCGGTGGCTCGGAAATTCAGGGCAAAGCCTTGCCGATCCGCGTTGAACTGCACGGCGCCAGCCTCCCGGGCGGGTTAATTCGGGCGTACCGCAAGCGCGTCGTCGAGCGTTGCGAACAGATTGAACACGGTATCCATGCGGGTCAGGCGAAACACCTTGTCCACGACCGGGGTAAGCCCGGCGAGGTCCAGCCGCCGGTTGCCGCCGAGTTGCTTCATCGAAGCGACAATCGCGCCCAGCCCGCTCGAATCGATGAAGGTGACCTGCGACAGGTCGAGAATCACGTGATCGGGTCCCGCTTCGGTTTCGCTGCGCATGTCTTCCTTGAACTGGATCGCCATGGCGGCATCTATTCGTTCTACATTCACGGTGATCACCCTTGTGTCACCGGCCACGGTGCTGGTCAGACTCATACTCCCACTCCTCGGGTGGCTACTTTTCGCCGCACGAGGGTAGACGGCAATTCTTACCATTCGGTATTCAGGCACAGAGCTTTCCTCAGGAGGACAGGATGAAAGAAGTTGTCATCGCCGGTGCCGCGCGCACACCGATGGGCGGGTTTCAGGGCATGTATGACGGTGTCAGTGCCGCCGAACTGGGCGGCGCCGCGATTCGCGCCGCGCTGGCCGGGGCAGGGGCCGCCACCGTGGACGAGGTGCTGATGGGCTGCGTCCTGCCCGCCGGTCAGGGACAGGCCCCCGCGCGCCAGGCAGGCTTTGCCGGTGGCCTGGGCGAAGAGGTGCCCGCCACCACGCTCAACAAGATGTGCGGCTCGGGCATGAAGGCGGCGATGATTGCCTTTGACCAGATCGCGCTGGGCCATACCGACACAATGATTGCGGGCGGGATGGAGAGCATGTCGAATGCGCCCTACCTGCTGCCCAAGATGCGCGGCGGCGCCCGCATCGGCCATGGTCAGGTGATCGACCACATGTTCCTCGACGGGTTGGAGGACGCCTATGATAAAGGCCGCCTGATGGGCACCTTTGCCGAGGATTGCGCCGAACATTACCAGTTCACCCGCGAGGCGCAGGACGACTATGCGCTGCGCTCGCTGCAAAACGCGCTGGATGCGCAGGCCTCGGGCGCCTTCGACGGCGAGATTGCCGCCGTTACCGTCAAGACCCGCAAGGGCGAGGTGGTGACCGATGCCGACGAACAACCCAAAAGCGCCCGGCCCGACAAGATCCCGACGCTGAAACCCGCCTTCCGCAAGGATGGCACCGTGACCGCGGCCAATGCCTCGTCGATCTCGGACGGTGCCGCCGCCCTGGTGCTGGCCTCGGCCGAGGCCGCCGCCGCCCAGGGCCTGACCGTGCGCGCCCGCATCCTGGGGCATGCCAGCCATGCCCAGGCGCCGGGCTGGTTCACCACCGCCCCGGTTCCGGCCGCCAAGAAGCTGCTCGCCAATATCGGCTGGAGCGTCGAGGATGTGGACCTGTGGGAAGTGAACGAGGCCTTCGCCGTGGTGCCGATGGCCTTCATGCATGAAATGGGCCTGTCCCGCGACAAGGTGAACGTCAACGGCGGCGCCTGCGCGCTGGGTCACCCGATCGGCGCATCGGGCGCACGGATCATGGTGACGCTGCTCAATGCGTTGGAAAAGCGCGGGCTGAAGCGTGGCGTTGCCGCGATCTGCATCGGCGGCGGCGAAGGCACCGCCATCGCCATCGAGCGGGTCTGACCCTTTGGAAACGTGGCGCGCCGGAGCGATCCGGCGCGTTCCTCAGATCTCGGCGCGGCGCATCAACGCAAGCGACCCGGCAACCCCGATCATCGCCAGCCCGCAGAACCGGCCCAGCCGCTGCCCCGCCACGCGTCCGCCCTGGTGCCGCGAACAGGCGCCAACAGCGGCATAAAGGCTCATCACCAGCAGATCGGTCGCCACGAAGAGCGCCGCCAACACCAGATATTGCCGGGTCGCAGGCTGGCTGGGGTCAATGAACTGCGGCAGCAGAGCCGCAAAGAACAGATAGCCCTTGGGGTTGGTCACCGCGACCAGAAAGCTGCGGCGAAACACTGTTGCGGCCGGCTCCTGCGGGACGCTCTCCGTCGCGCCGGGCGGCGGCGCCCCTCGTATCAACCGGAACCCGAGATAGGCGAGATAGGCCACGCCCGCCCATTTCACCAAACCGAACAGCAGGGCCGAGGCACTCAGAACCGCCCCCAGGCCCAGCGCCGCCGCCGTGATCAGCAGGATGTCCGACAGGGCCGCTCCTGCGATCCCGGGCGCCGCGCCGCGCATGCCGCCCCGCGCCCCGTTGCCCAGTGCCAGCAAAACGGTCGGCCCGGGGGTGGCGATGGCGGCCAAGGCGGTCAGGACGAAACCGACAAGCATCAGGTCCATCAGCTCAGACCCCTTGCCGCGACATCGCAGGGAACAGGCGCACCAACACCGTGATCGCGGCCAGCTGCGCGGCGATCACGGCGGGCCAGATCAGCGGGAACTGCGGGTCGAGGTATTTCTGCGGCCCAAACGAGACCAGCGCACCCAAAACGGCGAGCAGGGCCATCACCCGCCCGGCGCGGCTCTCTCCCAGCACAATCGCCGCAACCGCCGCCGAGACCGAGACGCCGATGAACGGCCCGATGCCAAAGAGCGGCGTTGCAACGGGCGGGTGCGGCGGCACCCCGGCATAAAGCGAAAACAGCATGATCAGCTGCAACAGGATCAGTACCACAAGGGCAGCAAGGCGGGGGCGGTCGGTCTGGGTCATGTCTGTCTCCTGAACTCGGTGTCATCGAAAAGCGTAATCATGATTACGGTTGCCTGTATCCGTAATCACGATTACGGTCAGCGTCAAGCGAAAGGAAACCCGATGAAGGACGACAGCCGCGCGGAGCGCCAGCAGCAGATCGAGGAAGCGGCCTATGCCCTGCTCGAACAAAAGGGCTATGCGGGTACCTCGATGCAGGGCATCGCGCGGCTCGCGCGCGCCTCGAACGAGACGCTCTACAGCTGGTATGGCGACAAACAGGGCCTGTTTCGGGCGCTGGTGATCCGCAACGCGGCCGAGGTGCGCGCGCAGCTGGAGGCCGATCTGGCCGCCGCCCGCCCGCCCCGCGATACGTTGCATGCGCTCGGGCCACGGCTCTTGATGCTGTTGCTGGGCGACCGGGCGGTGGCGCTGAACCGTGCCGCTGCCGCCGACCCGAGCGGCGAGCTGGGCGCACTGATTGGCCAATCGGGGCGCGACAGCGTGATGCCGCTGATTGTGCAGGTGCTAAAGGCGGCGCGGGGCGAGGGCCTGCTGCGCTTCGACGATGCCGGGGCGGCGGCGGGTCTTTACCTCGATCTGCTGGTGGGCGACCAGCAGATCCGCCGAGTGATTGGCCGCCTGCCCGCCCCGTCCGATGCCGCGTGCCAGGCGCGCGGCGCGGCAGCGGTCACGCATCTGTGCCGCCTGCTGGGCTGACCCACGCCTTGCTTTTGTCCTTTGTCCGCGCGATAGGCTAGTTTCAAGCCAGACCCAGCGGAGCCTTGTCATGACCGTTGACTACAACACCCTCGCCAAGACCATCGCCGCCCTGACCGAGGGCGAGACCGATCAGGTGGCGCTGATGGCGACGGTTACCTGCGAGGTTCATCATGCGGACGACCGCTTCAACTGGACCGGCTTTTACCGGGTGACAGAGCCCGGTGTGCTCAAGATCGGCCCCTATCAGGGCGGTCACGGCTGTTTGCGAATCCCGTTTGACAAGGGCGTCTGCGGTGCCGCGGCGCGGACCGGAGAGGTGCAATTGGTGCCGGATGTGGATGCCTTTCCCGGCCATATCGCCTGCGCCTCTTCCACCCGGTCGGAACTGGTACTGCCGGTGTTTGACGGGACTGGCGCGCTGATTGCGGTGTTCGATATCGACAGCGACCTGCCGGATGCCTTTACGGTCGCGGATGCCGAAGCGCTGGGGGCAATTCTAGAGCAGGTCTTTGCCCACTAGGATCACCAGGACGGTGATCTGAAACAGCACGATGGACCAGAGCCAGCGGCCAAAAGGCTGCTTGCGGGTCTTGTGCCGGAACAGCCACCGCGACAACAGCGCCGCCGGGCTGCCGCCAAGGGCGGACAGCCAGAGCAGCAGATGCTCGGGCACCCGGCCCCGGCTCCAGCGCGCCGAGAGCTTGTCCCAGGCGAACAGAGCCACCGTCAGCCCGTTGAGGACCCAGAGATAGAGGATCGCGTTCCACATGGGCGGGTCTTAGCGTTTGCCCGGTTAGATATGCAAGAACCGGCGATGGAAAAGGGGGGCGCTGCCCCCGCCGCCGCAAAGCGGCGACTCCCCCGGAGTATTTGCTGCAAAGTGAAGCGGTGTTCTGTTGGTTCGTGAAATTTGTGTTGAGAATTTCACGAGAATCGCGTCATCATGAAATTTGAGGATGATTTTTCACGAAGCTTGGGAGGCGCCGGTGAATACGCAAGCCCCGTCCAGCGCGACGCTTGGCGCCGATCTGCGCGCCCTGCGCAAGGCGCGTGGCCTGACGCTGAGCGAGATCGCGGCGCGGCTGGGGCGCTCGGTCGGCTGGCTCAGTCAGGTAGAGCGCGACATGTCCGAACCCTCGATCTCGGACCTGCGCCAGATCGCGGGCTGCCTGGGCGTGCCGATGTCGATGCTGTTTGCCCATGCCGCCGCCCCGGCCGCCGAACAGGGTTATGTGGTGCGGGCAGGCGCGCGGCGGCCCATGGGCTCGGGCGAAGAAGGGCTGATCGAAGAACTGCTGTCGCCGGATCTGACCGACGATTTCGAGATGGTGCATTCCACCTTTGCCCCGCATTCGCGGATGCAGACCCCGGCGAACCGACCCACGCAGGAGGTCGGATACATGCTGTCGGGGCGGCTGGAGCTGACCATCGGCGGGCGCGTCTTCTCGGTCGGGCCGGGCGACAGTTTCCGCATCCGTCATGAACCCTATCAATGGGCCAATCCCCATGACGAGCCCGCCGTGGCCGTCTGGGTGATTGCTCCGCCGGTTTATTAAGGAGATGACGATGATATCTGGCTCGTGCCTATGCGGCGATATCCGCTACGCGACCGAAGCCGAGCCGCAGGGCGCCTCGATGTGCCATTGCGGCCAGTGCCGGCGGCAATCGGGCGGCCTCTGGTCCTCGGCTTTCGTACCCGAGGCCGACCTGACGATCACCGGCCCGGTCAGCTGGTTTGCCGCCAGCGACAGCGCCAAGCGGGGGTTCTGCGCCCGTTGCGGCGCGTTCCTGTTCTGGAAGGCCAATGACGAAGACACGATCAGCTTTTCGCTTGGATCGGTCGATGGCCCCACCGGCCTGCGCCTGAGCAAGCACATCTTTGTCGCCGACAAGGGCGATTATTACGACATCGCGGACGATGCGCCGCACAAGGACTAGGGAGTGAACATGTCCGATTTTCCCAACAAGGCCCGTGTGGTCATCATCGGCGGCGGTGTGGTGGGGGTGTCCTCGCTCTATCACCTGGCCAAGAAGGGCTGGACCGATTGCGTTCTGCTGGAAAAGAACGAGCTGACCGCAGGCTCCACCTGGCATGCCGCTGGCAACGTGCCGACCTTTTCGACCTCGTGGTCGATCATGAACATGCAGCGTTACTCGACCGAGCTTTATGCGCGGCTGGGCGAAGAAGTCGATTATCCGATGAACTATCACCAGACCGGTTCTATCCGGCTGGCCCACACCAAGGAACGGATGCAGGAGTTTGAGCGCGCCTGTGCCATGGGCCGTTATCAGGGCATCAAGATGGAGATGCTGACGCCCGACGAGGCCAAGGCGCGTTATCCCTTCCTGGAAACCCATGACATGGCCGGGGCGCTTTACGATCCGACTGATGGCGATATCGACCCGGCGCAGCTGACCCAGGCGCTGGCCAAGGGCGCCCGCGACATGGGCGCCAAGATCATCCGCTTCTGCCCTGCGACCGGCGTCACCCAGCAGCCCGACAACACCTGGATCGTGCATACCGACAAGGGCGATATCGCCTGCGATTATGTGGTCAACGCCGCCGGTTACTATGCCCAGCGCGTCGGCGAATGGTTCAAGCCCTATGGCGGGCGCACCGTGCCGATGATGGTGATGAGCCACCAGTACCTGCTGACCGAACAGATCCCCGAGCTTGAGGCCTGGTCCAAGGAGAACGGCCGCAAGCTGCCTCTGCTGCGCGATGTGGACGTGTCCTATTACCTGCGGCAGGAAAAGAACGGCATCAACATCGGCCCGTATGAGCCCAACTGTCGCGCCCATTGGGATGTGGACAGCGACCCGATGCCGGACGATTTCAGCTTCCAGCTCTGGTCCGACGATCTGGACCGGATCGCCGATATCGTCGCCGACGCGATGGAACGCGTACCTGTCACCGCCACCGCAGGTGTTAGCCGCATCATCAACGGCCCGATTCCCTATGCCCCCGACGGGCTGCCGCTGATCGGTCCGATGCCCGGCGTGAAAAACGCTTTCGAGGCCTGCGTCTTCACCTTCGGCATCGCCCAGGGCGGCGGCGCGGGCAAGGTGCTGGCGGAATGGATCGTCGATGGCCAGACCGAATGGGACATGTGGTCCTGCGATCCGCGCCGCTATACCGACTACACCGATCACGACTACTGCGTGCAAAAGGGGATGGAGGTTTATGGCAACGAATATGCCATGCACTTCCCCTGGCATCGCTGGCCCGCAGCCCCCGACAGGAAACTCTCGCCCGTGCATGACAGGGTCAAGGCGCAGGGCGGCGTCATGGGTGTCTATAACGGCTGGGAGCGCGCGAACTGGTTCGCGCAGCCGGGCGATGACACGTCCGAGGAAAGCACCCACACCTGGGGCCGCTCCGGTCCGTGGGAGCAGCGGATCAAGGAGGAATGCGAGGCCGTGCGCGACCATTGCGGCGTGCTCGACCTGCCCGGCTTCTCGCGCTTTCTGGTCAAGGGCGAGGGCGCGGCCGAGGCGCTGCGCGGCCTGATCACCGGCGGCCTGCCCAAGGTGGGGCGGATGAACCTGGTCTACATCTCGGAAAACCGTGGCCGCATCCTGACCGAGATGTCCTGCATCCGTCTGGGTGAGGACGAGTTCGTGATGATCACGGCGGCCACCGCGCAATGGCACGACCGAGACATCCTCTTGGGCGCCATGCCCGCCGGAGTCACGGTCGAGGATGTGACCACCACCCGCGACACGCTGATCGTCACCGGCCCAAAATCGCGCGAGATCCTCGCCGGGCTGTCCGATGCCGACCTGTCGCAGGGCTGGCTGACGCATCAGGCCGCCACCGTCGCTGGCCAGCCCGCCTTCCTGATCCGGGTCTCTTTTGCCGGGGAACTGGGATGGGAGGTGCACGCGCTCAACGAACACATGCCCGCGATCTACGACGCGATCCTTGCCGCCGGGGCAAAACCCTTCGGCATGTGGGCGCTCAATTCCCTGCGCGTGGAAAAAGGCTATCGCGCGTGGAAGGGCGATCTTTCCACCGACTACTCCCTGCTCGAAGGCGGGTTGGAGCGTTTCGTCAAGCTCGACAAGCCGCAGGATTTCCCGGGCAAGGCCGCGATCCTGGCCGAGAAACAGCGCGGGGTGAAGAAAAGCTTTGTCACCCTGCTGGTCGAGGCCCGGGATTGCGACGCGCCCTATATGTCCTGCCTCTGGCATGACGGGCAAATCGTGGGCGAGACCACCTCGGGCGCCTGGGGTTATCGCATCAACGCCAGCGTGGCGCTGGGCATGGTGCGCGCCGATCTGGCGGTGCCGGGCACCGAACTCGAGGTCGAGATCTACGGTGAGAAATGCCGCGCCGTGGTGCAGCCCGACGCACCGCTCTGGGATCCGGAGAACGAGCGGCTGCGCGCATGACGATCCCCGCCACCATGTCCGGCGTCTTGCTGACCCGCCACGGCGGGCCAGAGGCGCTGGCGTGGTGCGATGACATTCCGGTCCCGGCCCCCGGGCCGGGGCAGGTGCTGGTCCGGGTGCTGGCCGCCGGGGTCAACAACACCGATATCAACACGCGGATCGGCTGGTACTCCTCGGATGTGACCGGCGCCACCGACAGCGGCGAGACGGGCGAGGCGGGCGGCTGGGCCGGGGCGCTCAGCTTCCCCCGCATCCAGGGCGGCGACCTCTGCGGGCGTATTATCGCTCTGGGCGCGGGCGTGACCGGCTGGACCATGGGCCAGCGGGTAACCTGCCAGATCAATCTGCCGCGTCCGGCACCCGACAACCCGTTTGGCTTCGTGGCCCTCGGCTCGGAACTGGACGGCGCCTTTGCCGAATACTGCCTGCTTGATGCGGATGACCTCTTCGACGTCACCGCCTCCCCCCTCTCGGACATCGAAATCGCCGCCATGCCCTGTGCCTATGGCACCGCGTGGAACCTGCTGGCGCGCTGCGGCGTGGGGCCAGGCGATACGGTGCTGATCACCGGCGCCTCGGGCGGCGTCGGGCTCGCCGCCGTGCAACTGGCCGCGCATCTGGGGGCCACCGTTACCGCGATGACCGCGCCCGCCAAGGCCGAGGCCGTCACCGCCGCCGGGGCAGCCGCTATCCTGAACCGCGACGAAACCCCTCCACCCGCCCAATTCGACCGGGTGATCGACGTGGTCGGCGGCCCGATCTGGCCCGACCTGATCCGCGCCCTGAAACCCGGTGGGCACTACGCTGTCTCGGGCGCCATCGCCGGGCCGATGGTCAGTGCCGACCTGCGCCAGATCTACCTGCCCGACATCACCATCCACGGCGCCACCTACCAGCCGCGCGAGATCTTTGCGGACCTGATCGCCCTGATCAACGCAGGCGCCATCCGCCCGCTGGTATCTGCCACCTACCCCCTCCACCAGATCGCCGAGGCACAGGCCGAATTCATGACCAAACGCCTGCCCGGCAAGATCGTCCTCATCCCCGCACAGGAGCACCCATGACCGACATCACCCTGCTTGATGGCTCCATCGGCCAGGAACTTGTCAAACGCGCGGGCAAGCGCCCGACGCCGCTCTGGTCCACCTCTGTCATGCTCGAGGCGCCCGATCACGTCGGCGCCGTGCATCGCGACTATTTCGACGCGGGCGCCACCATCGCCACCACCAACACCTATGCGGTGCTGCGCGACCGGCTGGAACCCGCCGGGATCGGCGACCAGTTCGAGACGTTGATCGACACCGCGCTGAGACAGGCCGAAACCGCCCGCGCCGCGCATGGATCGGGCCGCATCGCGGGCGCGCTGGGGCCGCTCGGCGCCTCTTACCGCCCCGACATCTGCCCCCCGCCAGAAGAGGCCGAGGCGCTCTATGCCGACAGCGTGCGCGCGATGAACGACCGGGTCGACCTGTTCCTGATTGAAACCGCCGCCTCGGTCGACCAGGCCGAGGGCGCGCTGAGGGGTGCATCCCTTGGCACCAAACCCGTCTGGCTGTCGGTCACCGTGATGGATGATGACGGCACCCGCCTGCGCTCGGGCGAAGGGGTGGGTGAGCTGGCCGCCATCGTCGCCCGATACCGCCCCCAGGCGGTACTCGTGAACTGCTCCCGCCCCGAGGCGGTGGCCGCCGCGCTCGACATCATCGCCGGGTTCGGTCTGCCTTTTGGCGCCTATGCCAACGGCTTCACCCGCATTAGCGAGGCGTTCCTTGAATCCCGCCCCACGGTCGAGGCGCTGACCGCCCGCGTCGACCTGACGCCCGAGGCCTATGCCGATTTCGCCATGGGTTGGGTCGATCAGGGCGCCACCATCGTTGGCGGCTGTTGCGAGGTCGGCCCCGCCCATATCGCGCATCTGGCCCAGCGGCTGCGTGCCGCCGGGCACAGCATCGTCTGAGGACCCCCGCCATGACGGCCAAACGCAACCTGCGTCTGGTGAACCCGGACAAGAAGACCTGGCAATTCGATGTGCTCGTCGCCCCCGGCTTTGTGCTGACCGAACTGGCGGGCCTTGTCGATGTGCTGCGCATCGCCAACCGGGTCTGTCCCAATCCGCCCTTTGCCTTCACCTACCGTTCCCTGCGCGGTGGCCTGATCGAAAGCAGCAGCGGCGCCGTGGTCGCGACCGAGCGGGTGCCAAGCCAACCGCAGGCCGACTACCTCTTTGTCATCGGCAACACCGACCCCGACCAGCCCGACCTGTCGCTGGGCCGGGTGGTGCAGGACTATACCTTTCGCGGCGCACAGGTGTTCCTGCTGGCCGAGGCCGCCAGCCGCTATATCAACGAACGCGGCAGCGCTGATCTGGCTACCCATTGGGAGAACGCGGCCTTTCTGCGCGAACGCGGCGCGCGTTTCGACGCGCGCTTTTCCATCGCCACACAGCGGGGTCCGGTGATCACCTGCGCCGGTATGGGGGCCACGGTCGACGTGGCGCTTTCGGTCATCGGACGGCACATCTCGGGTCCGGCCAAGATGACCGTGGCCGACATCATGCTGCACGAACACATCCGCGATTTTGGCGCGATGCAGCCGGTGTCCGGCCTCAAGACCAGCGCCACCGGCGACGATGCGCTCGACCAGTGTGTCAAGATCATGCAGGCCAATATCGAAGAGCCCCTGCCGATCAACGAGATCGTCGCCGCCCTGGCCCTCTCGAACCGCTCGCTGGAACGCAAGTTCAAGACCTATCTCGGCACCACGCCCAACAATTTCTACCGCGAGATGCGGCTGGCCAAGGCCAATACCCTGCTTCTCAACACCACGCTCAGCGTCCGCGAGATTGGCCTCGCCTGCGGTTTCCCCAACGGCTTCTCGGCGGTCTACAAAAGCTTCTACGGCATTACTCCCTTTGCCCTCAGGCGACAGAAACGAGCCGTCGCGCAGCGGTGATTTTTGCAAGTCGCGTGACGTTTTTGATGGATTTCCTGTCGCCCTCCCGTGGCATTCTCGGGCAAATTCCAAGATCCGGAGACATACATGGCTGATCTTCCCACAAAGGCCCGCGTGGTCATCATCGGCGGCGGCGTCGTCGGCTGCTCGGTCGCCTATCACCTGACCAAGCTCGGCTGGAAAGACGTGGTGCTGCTGGAGCGCAAGCAGTTGACCTCGGGCACCACCTGGCATGCGGCGGGCCTGATCGGCCAGCTCCGTGCCAGCTCCAACATGACCAAGCTCGCCCGCTACTCGGCCGAGCTCTATATGGGGCTCGAGGCCGAGACCGGCGTTGCCACCGGCATGCGTCAGGTCGGTTCGGTCTCGGTCGCGCTGACGGGTGAGCGGCTGGAAGAGCTCTATCGCAACGCCGCCATGGCCCGCGCCTTTGGCGTCCCGGTGGAGGAACTGTCACCGGCCGAGGTCAAGGAGCGCTATCAGCACATCAACCTCGACGGTGTCACCGGCGGTGTCTGGCTGCCGACCGATGGTCAGGCCGACCCGGCCAATATCGCATTGGCGCTGGCCAAGGGCGCCCGCCAGCGCGGCGCCGTGGTCAAGGAACGGATCAAGGTCACCAACATCGCCAGACAGGGCCGCCGGGTCACCGGCGTCGACTGGATCAGCGATGATGGCAGCGAACAGGGCCATATCGCCTGCGAGATGATCGTGAACTGCGCCGGCATGTGGGGCCATCAGGTGGGCCGCATGGCGGGCATCAATGTGCCGCTGCAAGCCTGCGAACATTTCTACATCGTCTCGGAACCCATCCAGGGCCTGACCCAGATGCCGGTTCTGCGCGTCCCCGACGAATGCGCCTATTACAAGGAAGACGCGGGCAAGATGATGCTGGGCGCGTTCGAGCCGAAATCGAAACCCTGGGGCATGGACGGCATCCCCGATACATTCGAATTCGACCAGCTGCCCGAGGATTTCGACCATTTCGAACCGATCCTCGAGGCCGCCGTGAACCGCATGCCGATGCTGGGCAGCGCGGGCATTCACACCTTCTTCAACGGACCCGAAAGCTTTACCCCCGACGACGCCTATCACCTTGGTCTCGCGCCCGAGATGGACAACGTCTGGGTCGCCGCCGGGTTCAACTCGATCGGGATCCAGTCGGCGGGCGGCGCGGGCCATGCGCTCAGCCAGTGGATGGACAGCGGCGAGAAACCCTTTGACCTGGGCGATGTCGATATCGCCCGCATGCAGCCCTTCCAGGGCAACAAGCGCTATCTGGTCGAACGCTCGACCGAGACGCTGGGCCTGCTCTATGCCGATCACTTCCCCTATCGGCAGAAAGCCACCTCGCGCGGGGTGCGCCGCACCCCGTTCCACGAACATCTCAAGGCACAAGGTGCCGTGTTCGGCGAACTGGCGGGCTGGGAACGCGCCAACTGGTATGCGCGCCCGGATCAGGAGCGCGAATATCGCTACAGCTGGCGGCGGCAGAACTTCTTCGACAACGTGGCCGAGGAACACAGGGCGATCCGCACCGGGCTGGGCATGTATGACATGTCCTCCTTCGGCAAGATCCGGGTCGAGGGGCCGGACGCCACCGCCTATCTCAATCATATCGCGGGCGGTCAGTTCGACGTGCCGGTGGGCCGCATCGTCTATACCCAGTTCCTGAACGCGCGCGGCGGGATCGAGGCCGACGTTACCGTCACCCGCCTGAGCGAGACCGCCTATCTGGTCGTCACCCCTGCTGCCACCCGCTATGCCGACCAGACCCGGATGATGCGCCTTGTGGGCGATTTCCGCGTGGTGGTCACCGACGTGACCGCGGGCGAAGGCGTGCTGGCGGTGATGGGACCCAAGGCGCGCGAGTTGATGGCGCGGGTCAGCCCGAACGACTTCTCCAACGACGTGAACCCCTTTGGTACCGCGCAGGAAATCGAACTGGGTATGGGCCTCGCCCGCGTCCACCGCGTGACTTATGTGGGTGAACTCGGGTGGGAAATCTACGTCTCTTCCGACATGGCGGGCCACGCGTTTGAAACCCTGTTCGAGGCGGGCCAGGATCTGGGCCTGAAACTCTGCGGGATGCATGTGATGGATTGCTGCCGGATCGAAAAGGCGTTCCGCCATTTCGGCCATGACATCACGCCCGAGGATCACGTGCTGGAGGCGGGTCTGGGTTTTGCCGTCAAGACCGACAAGCCCGATTTCATTGGCCGTGACGCGGTGCTGCGGAAAAAGGACGAGGGGCTGAAAAACCGCATGGTCCAGTTCCGCCTGACCGACGCCGAACCGCTGCTCTATCACAACGAGCCGCTGCTCAGGGACGGTCAGATCGTCGGCTATCTCAGCTCGGGCGCCTATGGTCACCACCTGGGCGGCGCCATCGGCATGGGCTATGTCCCCTGCGCAGGCGAAAGCGCGGCGGATGTTCTGGCCTCGACCTATGAGATCGACGTGATGGGCACCCGAGTCCGTGCAGAGGCTTCGCTTGCCCCGATGTATGATCCGAAATCCGAGAGGGTGAAGGTCTGACCCGACCCTGACCAGGGCAGGAGCGCGCGGCGCCGCCGCGCGATCCTTCGGTTTCGATGCTCCGTTGCGGTTTGACCTCCTCTGTACAAAACGGTCAATCAGGGGTCTAGGCCGCGTACAAAACGGTCAATTCGCGGTACAAATCCGGTTCGAATGCTGCGCCCCGATCCGCGACCCATCACGGGTCTTGATGACCCCCACTCAGTTTTGTCGCTTTCCTTTTCCGGCCTGCACCTGCAATACACCTGCACAAGTGAAGGAGATCGCGGATGACCCAGACCCAGAACGTGGATACCCCGCGCGGCTTGGCACTGGCCATCACGGCCTATCTCCTCTGGGGATTTTTACCCTTGTATATGAAGGCGTTATCTCACATCCCCCCGGTCGAGGTGGTGGCCCATCGCATCGTCTGGTCGGTGCCCGTGGCGGGTATCCTGCTGATCGCGCTGGGCCGGACACGCGATTTGCGCGCCGCGCTGCGCAACCCGCGCATGCTGGGCATGGCCTGTGTCACGGCGGCGCTGATCTCGGTCAACTGGGCCATCTATGTCTGGGCTATCACTAGCGGTCATGCGCTAGATGCAGCGTTGGGCTACTACATAAACCCGCTCTTCAGCATCGCCCTCGCAGCCCTTATCTTGGGGGAGAGGCTGACCCGGATACAAGTTCTTGCGATCATGCTGGCGGCCGCAGGGGTGGCCGTGCTGGTCTTCGAGGCCGGGAAACTGCCCTGGGCCGCTCTCAGCCTGACTGTCAGCTGGGGGTTTTACGCGCTGTTCAAGCGGTCTCTGCCCATCGGTCCGAACCAGGGTTTCCTGCTCGAAGTGCTGATCCTGATGCCCTTTGCGCTGGCCTATGTCCTCTGGCTGATGGCGCAGGGGCAGGGGCATTTCGGCGGCTTCGGGGCTGACAGCCTGTTGCTGGCCGGGGCCGGTGTGGTGACGGCGGTGCCGCTGTTGTTCTATGCCAACGGGGCCAAGCTGGTGCGCCTGTCGACCATGGGTATCCTGCAATACATCGCGCCCACGATGATCTTTATCACCGCCATCACCCTGTTCGGAGAAGAGATCGACCGTGGCCGCATGATCGCCTTCCCGATGATCTGGGCCGCGCTGGTGATCTACTCGGTGCCAATGCTGCGGCAGATGCGGCGCGCGGCCTGATCGCGGATCAGACCGGCCAGCCCCTCGGCCCAGCGGTCATAGGCCAGCGGGCTGGGGTGATATCCATCGCGGGCCGCCATTGCCGGGTCGGGTGGGATGATCGGATGGTGATGCAGCGCAGACGGGTTGCGTTGCACGACCTGCTGCAAGGCTCGGTCGAGCCGCCGGGTCTGTGCACCCAGCACCCAGGCCAGCGGCTGCGGCAGGGCCGGAAACAAGGCCATGTCGGGCACCGCCGTCACGATGACCATCCGCGCACCAAGTGGCCCTGTCAGATGATCGAGCAGTGCGGCTTGGCGCCGGGCGAACCCGCGCGCGCTGGTGCCGCGCGTGGTATCGTTGACCCCCAGCGCCGTGACTGCGATGTCGAACGATCCGGTTAGACGGACCAACCGGTCCAGCGTGTCGCGGGTGGTGTGGCCGGTCGTCGCCTCGATCCGCCAGTCGAGCGTATATTCCTCGGCCAGCCGCGCCACCAGCCGGCCGCTCAGCGCCTCGTCCTGGGTCGCGGCACCGACCCCGGCGGCCGAGCTGTCGCCCGCGATCAGCAACCTCAGTAGCGGGCCGCTGCCCGCCCTGCCGGCGCGCGGACCTGCGGGTTCGGGCAAGAGCTGTGCCTTGCGCCGAACCGCCAGCCCCTGTGCGGCCAGAACCGGCAACAGGGGCAGGCGCAGAATCTGGTCGATCCCGATCAGCTGAGCGCCTCGCGATACTTGAGGAAACGTGCATCGGTCATCACCCGCGCGTTCATTGCGTCGCGCAGGGCGCCCACGGTCTTGTAGGGGCGCATGACCACCTCGAAGTCCTGGATCAGCCCGTCCTCGTTGAGGGTGATCAGGTCGACGCCGACCGCATCCAGATCGCCGACCTTGCACTGGAATTCCAGCGCCCAATCCTTGCCCTCGCCCATGACGCGGCGATAGCGGAACTCGGAAAACACCTGTCCGACATGGCCCAGAACCGCGGCGACCGGGTCGCGACCGGTCCAGGTTTTGTAATAGGTCGGCGGCAGGAAGCGGACATCCTCGGCCAGCAGGGCGTGGATCAGGCTTTCGTCGCCCTTGGCCACTACCTCTTGCATCCGTGCGATCGTGGGGTGCATCTGCGTTCTCCTCTCGATGGTTTGAGCGCAGCCTTGCGCCGCCCGCCCACCGGCGCAAGCGCGACGTTGCGAGAACCCGTCGTCTGCGCTAGGGCATGCGGCCATGAGTGACGATTACAATCCGCCCCAAGACCCGCTGGACGTGCTCCACGAGGATGCCGAACTGATCGTGGTGAACAAGCCCGCCGGCCTGTTGTCGGTGCCGGGGCGCGGCGCGCATCTGGCCGATTGCCTGCTGTCACGGGTGCAGGCTGCTTTTCCCGGCGCGCTGCTGGTGCATCGGCTGGACCGGGACACATCCGGGGTGATGGTCTTTGCCCAGACGCCCCACGCGCAGCGCAACCTCGGCCGCCAGTTCGAGGAGCGCAAGACCCGCAAGACCTATGTCGCGCGGCTTTGGGGGCGGCTGGAGCCAAAGACGGGCAGCGTCGATCTGCCACTGATCGTCGACTGGCCCAATCGGCCGCGCCAGATGGTCTGTCACGAGACCGGCAAGCCCGCCGTCACCGATTGGCGGGTGCTGCGATACGAAGGGGATACCACCCGCGTGCGCCTGTTGCCGCGCACAGGGCGGTCGCATCAGTTGCGGGTGCATTGTCAGGCGCTGGGTCACCCTATCCTGGGCGATCCGTTCTATGCCACCGGCGCTGCAAAGGCCTTTCCGCGCCTGATGCTGCATTCCGAGGAACTGCGCCTCAAACATCCTGAAAGCGGTCGTTCGATGACCTTTCGTGCGCCCGCGCCCTTCTGAAGCGCCGTTACCCCCTACAGTTTGCCGCAAATACTCCGGGGGACATGGGGGCAGCGCCCCCCGCCGCGAATGTGCGGCGCGCTCAGACCTCGATCTTCAGCCAGTCGGGCGGCAAGAGGTCGGGATTGTGCAACTTCGCATCGCCGAACCAGCGGGCGGGGCCGGCTACCCGCTTGTCGGGGTTTGCGTTCAGCCATGCCGCCCACCACGAGAACGAGGAATTGCCGATGATATTGTGGCGGCACAGACTCATCAGGCGCATGTCCTCGAAATCGGTCTCGGGCCCGTTGAAATCCACCACCACCTTTTGCACCGGCAGTGGCAAGTTGTCTTGCGCCCAGCCGGGATCGTCCGAAAAGACAAAGACAACCGGATTGCCAGCGACCCGCTCGAGTACCCGGGCCAGCGCGGCCTCATAGTAGCGCTGGTCGCACAGGGTATGGGCGGCCAGCGCCACGTAGTCCCCCCGCCGCACATGCAGCGAGATTGCAGGGCATTCGCCGATCCGCGCGGCCATTTCCGCGTTTTGACTGTTGGAAAAAGCGGGAAAGGTGAAATCGGCGCGGATGCGGTCGGCGATATGGGCGAAATAGCGTTCCGACTGCCAATATCCGTGCAGATAGCTGCCGTCGCCCCAACCCTCGATCGCAGGGTTGTAGCCCAACCCGCGCTCGCGCCGGAACTGCGGCGCCAGACCCAGCAGCCGCCAGGCGCTATAACGAAGGAAGCCGTCGCCTTTGAGCGGCGGCAGACGGTCCGGGCGGGCTAGGTCGAGTTCGAAGACGCGGGTCAACGCCCCTTCGCCACGGGCCTCGGCCAGCCGGGTGTCCAGCGCGACTTGCGTGCCCAATCGGGCGGCCAGGCCGCGCGCGGCGGCATATTGGAACATCTGGTTGCCAAGGCGGCCGTGCAGGCGGGTGGTGATCATGATGCAAACTTCTTGGTTTCGGCACTTAGTAAAGAAACCGTGATGAATTGTGTAGGATCAAACGCCATTCAATGGGGGCTTGTTGACAGCTCGGGCTCCCTTACCTATCTAACCGCCAGGTTCGGGTTCCCTGCCGCTCGCGGCCTTTTGGCCTTGGTGAAACCCGCTTGATCACGATCCTTGCCCTTTTCCGGCGCTTGGATGGCAATGCGAGCCCCGTCCGTTTTGATGCGCCCGTTCTGGAAAACGAGGCAAAGATGACACATAGAATTCCCACCGCGCCCATCGAGGCGTACAAGGCGCAAGCCCGTCGCCTGCGCGACGATCTGCACGCTGCGGGTACCCCGATCAGCCATTCCCGCGCGCTTGAACTCGTGGCCCACCAACACGGTGTCCGCGACTGGAACACACTGGTGGCCGAAGCCGGCAACCGGCTGCATTTCAGCGTTGGTGATCGGGTGCGCGGCGAATATCTGGGCCAGCCCTTCACCGCCGAGATCCGGGGCCTGTCCGTGCTGGGCGATGGTGGCCACCGTCGCATCACGCTGCATTTCGACCAGCCGGTCGATGTGGTCCGGTTCGACAGTTTCTCGGCCCTGCGCCAACGGGTCAGCGGAGAGATCGGATGGGATGGCCGCTCCAGCCGGCGCACCTCGGACGGCCAGCCGCAACTGATCGTGCGCCCGGCCTGATCTTGACGAGACCGAGGCGCGCGCCGCATCCTGTGGCGCGCGCCATTTCGCTTTTAATCCGGCCCAAACTCATGTATGGGCGCAAAATCTGAGACGTGGTGCCCCGACCCCGGCACCGTGAAGGAAATGATAACGGGGTCGGCGGCAATGGGGCCGCCATTGAAACGGGAGACCCGGGATACGCCTGGGAGTGCTCCCATCTAGGATACGCACATGTTTGATGTAACGACGAAATCGATGCAGTGGGGCGAGGAAACGCTGACACTGGAATCGGGCAAGATTGCCCGTCAGGCCGACGGTTCGGTGGTCGCCACTCTGGGCGAGACCCGCGTGATGGCCAACGTGACCTTTGCCCGCGAGCAGAAGCCGGGCCAGGACTTCTTTCCCCTAACGGTCCACTATCAGGAAAAATACTATGCCGCCGGCAAGGTGCCGGGCGGTTTCTTCAAGCGCGAGGCGCGCCCGACCGAAAAGGAAACGCTGACCGCGCGCCTGATCGACCGGCCGATCCGCCCGCTTTTCGTGCCGGGCTTCAAGAACGAAGTGCTGGTGATGTGCACCGTGCTGAGCCACGATCTGGTCAACGATCCCGATATCGTTGCGATGATTGCCGCCTCTGCCGCGCTGACCATCTCGGGCGTTCCCTTCATGGGTCCGATCGCGGGCTGCCGTGTGGGCTTTGTTGATGGCGAATATGTCCTGAACCCGACGGTTGACGACATGCAGGACCTGCGCCTGAACCCCGAACAGCGTCTGGACCTGGTTGTCGCCGGGACAAAGGACGCCGTGATGATGGTGGAATCCGAGGCCTATGAGCTGACCGAGGCCGAGATGCTGGGCGCCGTGACCTTTGCGCATGAGCAGATCCAGCCGGTGGTCGACCTGATCATCGCCTTTGCCGAACAATGCGCCAAGGAACCGTTCGACTTTACCCCGCCGGACTATTCCGACCTCTACGCCGCCGTCAAAGCCGCCGGTGAAGAGCAGATGCGCGCCGCTTTCGCGATCACCGACAAGCAGGAGCGCACCGCAGCCGTTGCCGCCGCGCGCGAGGCCATCAAGGCCGCCCTGACCGAGGAACAGCTGGCGGACGGCAACCTCGGCTCTGCCCTGAAGAAACTCGAAGCCGGCATCCTGCGCGGCGACGTGGTCAAGGGTGGCAAGCGGATCGACGGTCGCGACACCACCACCGTGCGTCCGATCGTGGCCGAAACCGGCCTGCTGCCGCGGACCCACGGTTCGGCCCTGTTCACCCGGGGCGAGACCCAGGGTCTGGTTGTGACCACGCTGGGCACCGGCGATGACGAACAGTTCATCGACGCGCTGCACGGAAACTTCAAATCCAACTTCCTGCTGCATTACAACTTCCCCCCCTATTCGGTGGGCGAGGTTGGCCGCGTGGGTTCGCCCGGCCGTCGTGAGATCGGCCATGGCAAACTGGCCTGGCGCGCGCTGCAGGCGGTGCTGCCGGCGCCGACCGACTTCCCCTATACCATCCGCGTGGTGTCCGAGATCACCGAGTCCAACGGCTCGTCCTCGATGGCATCGGTCTGCGGCGGGTCTCTGTCGATGATGGATGCGGGCGTGCCGCTGAAATCCGCCGTCGCCGGTGTGGCCATGGGCCTGATCCTGGAAGACGACGGATCCTATGCGGTTCTGACCGACATCCTGGGTGACGAGGACCACCTGGGCGACATGGACTTCAAGGTGGCGGGTACCGAAAACGGCATCACCTCGTTGCAGATGGACATCAAGGTCGCGGGCATCACCCCCGAGATCATGGAGAAAGCCCTGTCGCAGGCCAAGGACGGCCGGATGCACATCTTGGGCGAGATGAACAAGGCGCTGTCGGGCGCTGCCGACTTCTCGGTCCATGCACCGCGCATCGAGACCATGCAGATCCCCACCGACAAGATCCGCGAAGTGATCGGTTCGGGCGGCAAGGTGATCCGCGAGATCGTCGAAGTGTCGGGCGCCAAGGTCGACATCAACGACGATGGCATCATCAAGATCGCCTCGCCCAACGGCGACTCGATCAAGAAGGCCTATGACATGATCTGGTCCATCGTGGCCGAACCCGAAGAGGGTCAGATCTATACCGGCAAAGTCGTGAAGATCGTCGATTTCGGCGCCTTCGTGAACTTCTTTGGCAAGCGCGACGGTCTGGTGCACGTATCCCAGATCGAGAACCGCCGCCTGAACCATCCCTCGGACGTTCTGAAGGAAGGTCAGGAAGTGAAGGTCAAGCTCTTGGGCTTTGACGATCGCGGCAAGGTGCGCCTGTCGATGAAGGTTGTCGATCAGGAAACCGGCGAAGAGATCGTTCCGGAAAAGAAAGAGGCCTCTGAGGCGGAATAAGCCTCTGGTATTGCAGAGACGGAAAGGCCCGGACATCCTGTCTGGGCCTTTTCCATTCGGGCCGCGCGTTGGACAGGCGGCGACAGGGAGGTCCGGCATGGATCTGATCGGTTTCGTCATTCATCTGGAACGCGCCAAGGACCGGCGCGCGCAGGCCGAGGCGCTGGTGGCGCAACTGCCCTACGCTTCGCTGCTGCCTGCGGTCGATGGTGCTGCACTGGCGCCAGAGGCGCGGGGCCGGGCCTTTCGGCCCGGGATCCTGCAACCCGCTTATCCCTTTGACCTGCGTCCGGGCGAGATCGGTTGTTTCCTTAGCCACCGCGCCGCCTGGTCTCGGCTGGTTGAGAGCGAAGCGGAGGCCGCACTGATCATCGAGGATGACATGGCGTTGGAGTCGGGCTTTGCCGATGCGCTGGCGCTGGCGCAGCGCCATGTGGCGCAGATGGGCTATATCCAGTTTCAAACCCGTCCGGTGACCGCGCCCGCGATAGATCAGCAAGGGCAATCCGTGTTGATGCAGCCCGAATTGACACCGCTGCGCACCTCGGGCCAGCTGGTGGCGCGCTGGGCGGCGGAACGGCTGCTGGCCCTGACCGAACCGTTTGACCGGCCGGTCGACACGTTCCTGCAAATGCACTGGCATACCGGGCTGCGGCTGGGAGTGGTCAGCCCTTCGGGCCTCACAGACCGCACCGGAGCTATCGGAGGCAGCACTATCGGTGCGAAAAAGAGCCTGGGTGAGCGGTTGACCCGCGAATGGCATCGCGCGCGCTATCGTGCGGCGGTGCGGCGGCGGTCACGCGGCTGAAGGCGCCTTAGCGCAGGCGCCATTCCTCCCAGATGAACGGGTAGCACCAGGCGCAGTCATGGGTTTCCTCCAGCCGCGCGCAGATCGCCGCGCGGGTGTCGATCAGCGCCGGTTCGAACAGGTGAAACTGGACTTGCAGCCGCGCGATGCGGGGCATCAGCCCGCTGTCCAGCAGGGCAGGCAGCAGATCGTATTCGCCACCTTCGATATTGACCTTCATCAGATCGACCCGGTCCAACCCCAGTTCGGCAAAAACCGCGCCGACAGGACGCACCGGCGCCGCAAGCGCGCCGCCCTGACCGCCAAAGGCCGAGGAGGCATCGCCATCGTCGCTGAGCGTCAGGGTACCCTCGGCCCCGCCCATGGCGAAATCATGCACCGAAACATTCGGCATGTCGGCGTATTTCGCCCTCAGCGCATTGGTAAATCGGGGGTGAGGTTCGAACACATGTACCCGCGCCTGGGGTTGAACGGACAGGATCAGATCGGCCCAGCCACCCTCGAACCCGCCCACATCCAGAACCACAGCCCCGGGGGCAAGATCGTCATAGGTATGAAACCGCGTCTTCAGCGCATTGTCGGTGCGCCAGGCCTTGAGCCCGGCATAATGCTCGGCCTTCCAGGGGTTGCGGCGCAGATCGAGCCAGCGTTTCAAAGAGGCCATGGCAAAGGTCTTTCTATCGTTGACGGACGCGGGTCACCCCGCGCCCGCGATGGGCTTAGCCCGGGTTCTTTGCAAACCGCAGATAAGGCAGTTTGATGTCCAGCGCACCGTATTTTTCTTCGGCGGCGGCATTGTCCAGCGCTAGCGAGACAATCACGTCCTGCCCGATTTCCCAGTTGGCCGGCGTGGCCAGCGGCTGCTGATAGGTGCGCTGCAGCCCGTCAAGTGCGCGCAGCACCTCTGCAAAGTTGCGCCCGACCGACATCGGGTAGGTCATCGACAGTTGCAGTTTCTTGTCGGGGCTGATGATAAAGACCGAGCGTACCGTGGCGCTGTCGGCAGGGGTGCGACCGTCGGGCAGATAGGCGTCGGCGGGAAGCATGTCAAAGGCCTTGGAGACCGCCAGACCTTCGTCGGCGATGATCGGAAAGCCGGCGGTGGCGCCGGCAAAGCTTTCGATGTCACCCTTCCATTTCTTGTGATCTTCGACGCCGTCGACCGAAACGCCGATCACCTTGGTGTTGCGTTTGGTCCATTCATCGGCCAGTTGCGCCACGGCGCCGAACTCGGTGGTGCAGACCGGGGTGAAATCCTTGGGATGCGAGAAGAGGATGGCCCAACTGTCGCCGATCCAGTCATGGAACGCGATACGCCCCTTGTCGGTATCGGCCTCGAAATTGGGAACGATATCGTTGATGCGCAAACCCATGGGGATCTCCTTTGCTGTGAGTGCGAGTCAGTCGCGTCCAATCTAGCGACTGGTCCACCCGGTTACATCACCCGCGACAAGGTGCCGCCACTAGAATTCTGTGCGGCGACAAAATTTGATCAAATTTTGCGGCCGCCCCTTGCCGCGCGCTGTCATGGGTGACACAGTTGCTCCGATTCTCGACCGTCCGGTCGAAAACCGTCTGATCAGGAGAGGCAGACATGATCGAAAAGCGTGATTTCTATATCAACGGCGCCTGGGTTGCGCCTGCCGTCAGCAACGATTTCCAGGTCATCAACCCGTCGACCGAAGAACCCTGTGCCGTCATCTCCCTCGGCTCCGAGGCAGATACCAATGCCGCCGTCGCCGCCGCCAAGGCAGCACTGCCGGGATGGATGGCAACCCCCGTCGCCGAGCGCATCGCCCTGGTCGAAAAGCTGATCGAGATCTACCAGACCCGTGGCGAGGATCTGGCACAGGCGATGTCGCTGGAAATGGGCGCGCCCATCGACATGTCGCGCAGCCAACAGGTGGGCGCGGGCACGTGGCACCTGAAGAACTTCATCCGCGCTGCCAAGGCGTTTCAGTTCGAGCGCCCGTTGGGCGATCATGCCCCCAATGACCGCATCATCTACGAGGCGGTGGGCGTCGCGGCGCTGATCACGCCCTGGAACTGGCCGATGAATCAGATCACGCTCAAGGTCGGCGCCGCCGCCATCGCGGGCTGCACCATGGTCCTGAAACCCTCCGAGCAAAGCCCGCTAAACGCGATGATCTTTGCCGAGATGATGGACGAGGCGGGCTTCCCGCCGGGTGTGTTCAACCTGGTGAATGGCGATGGCGCGGGCGTGGGTTCGCAGCTTTCATCGCATCCCGATATCGACATGGTCAGCTTCACCGGCTCGACCCGAGCGGGCACCGCGATCTCCAAGGCGGCTGCCGATACGCTCAAGAAAGTGCATCTGGAACTGGGCGGCAAGGGCGCCAACGTGATCTTTGCCGATGCCGATGACAAGGCGGTCAAGCGCGGCGTGCTGCACATGATGAACAATACCGGCCAGAGCTGTAACGCGCCCAGCCGTATGCTGGTGCAGCGCCCGATCTACGATCAGGCGGTTGAAACCGCCGCCGAGGTGGCCAGCAAGGTCACCGTGGGCAACGCGATGGACGAAGGTCGCCATATCGGCCCGGTGGTGAACGAACTGCAATGGTCCAAGATCCAAGACCTGATCCAGAAGGGCATCGACGAAGGCGCCCGCCTGGTCGCAGGCGGAACCGGTCGGCCCGAAGGGTTGAACAAGGGCTATTACGTGCGCCCCACCGTGTTTGCGGATGCCAACAACCAGATGACCATCGCGCGCGAAGAGATCTTTGGCCCGGTCCTGACCATGATCCCCTTCGATACCGAGGAAGAGGCGATCGAGATCGCAAATGACACGCCCTACGGGTTGACCAACTATGTGCAGACGCAGGACGCCGCCCGCGCAAACCGTATGGCGCGCGCGCTGCGCTCTGGCATGGTCGAGATGAACGGCCAATCCCGTTCCGCCGGGTCGCCCTTTGGCGGCATGAAACAGTCCGGCAACGGGCGCGAGGGCGGCGTCTGGGGCTTGGAAGACTTCCTTGAGGTCAAGGCTGTCGGCGGCTGGGCTGCCGAGTAGATCGCAGCACAACATGCCTTCGTCCGCGCGGGTCTTTGTCGTGCGGGCGGGAGCCTCCGGCGGGAGTATTTGCAAACCAGAAAGAAGCAGCAGCGAAATAGCTTCTTTCTGGTTGAAAATACTCCGGGGGTCTGGGGGCTGGCCCCCAGTTCCATCCTATGACCCCAGCAAGTGCCGGTCGACCATGCGCTGAACCATCGGCGCGAAATGGTCGAAATCTGGGGTTTCCATATCGGCTCGCTTGCCGGCCTCGTCCAGATAACGGACCTGAATGATTGCCTCGATGTTCGGGTTTCTTTCGAACTCGGCCACCTCTTCGGTACTCATCGGGCCACCCTGCAACTCCAGCGTATGGACCGAGGCGGGTGACAGGCGCGCGAAATATGCTGGCTTGGTGGCACAGAGATAGCGTTTCGCGGCCACGTGATATTTCACGCAATCGGTGATCACTGGCGGGAAGAACGGCGCCAGCACCGCCTCGCCCGCATCCTCGTGGTGGCGGTCTTCGGTGTCATCGGGGTGATAGGTGCCGAATTCCGAGGTGAAATGCCCGATATCATGCAAGAGAGCGCCGACGATGATCTCTTCGGGCAGGCCGTTCTGTTCGGCCATGGTAGCGCCTTGCAGCATGTGCTGGGCCATGGTCACCGGCTCTCCCAGATATTCCTCGCCTCCCCGTCGGGCGAAGATGTCGGCAAGGAACGCGACGATGTTGTCGCGGTTTAGAGCCGTGAAATCAGGGTTCATTCCGCGGCCTCCAGCCCGGCGGCCTCCATTGCGGCTAGGGTTGAGAGGAGCCCGTCCTTGTCGGCATAGCATCCTTGCAGCCAGCGCGACCCGGCGCCCGAATAGCCGGTGCGTGCATGCAGGACACGGGTGTTGTCGACGATGAAGCTCTCGCCCGGTTCCAGCTTGAACGTGACCCCCATCTCCGGGTCGTCGATGAGCTCGGCCAGTTGGCGATAGGCGGCGTAATAGGCCTCCATCTTGTCAAAGGGGATATCCACGAAGGGGGCCGACGAGCGGTTGTTGAAACGGATGGCCATCAGTTGACCGTCGGGTGACAGTTCGATCATCGGACGCCGCGCGCGCAGGCAGACGCCGCCAGATCCCCGGTATTCGAAGCGCGCTGGATAGCCTGCAAGCAGCGCGAACCCTTCGGGATTGGCATCCCGCAACCGCTCTGCTGCGCGAAAGCCGTCAACGACGATACTATCGCCACCCTCGGCGCTGTTTTCCAGGCAGTAGAGGATTTGCAGCGTCGGCACCGGATCGCGATAGGGGTTGTCAGTATGGGCCTGAAGGCCCAGCCCGGTATAGGCAAGGTTGGTGGGGTTCACCTCGGTTCGCACCTCGAAATAGCGGCCATAATTGGTTTCGCGGACATAGCCGAAAAGGTCGGCCACCTTGAGCAAGGCGCCCGGTTCGGCGGGGCCGCCTGTCAGTCGGGCAAAGCCGAATTCGGCCACTGCCGCCAGCCAGTCGCGCTTGACCGCCGGATTGGCGTGCACGGCGGTCCAGTCGGCGCCGGGCGCGGCGATGCCGCCTTCCCATGTGGTGATGCCGGGGGCGGTCCATCCGATCGGATGAACCTGATTCCGGTCATAGGCATGCGCGACCAGCCAGTCGGCGGGATAGACGACGGTCTTGTTCTCAGGTTGAAAGGTCACCGAAAGCGCTCCATCAGCCAACGAGGCCGCGCGAATACTCAGATTGGCGGGAATGTCGCCGATGGTGATCAGGCGCTGGCCATTGCCGGGCGCGCGGGTCTCCGGGTCCAGCGCATTGTCGCGCAGCCAGATCGCGTGAAACCGGGTGATGGTGCTATCGGCAAGTTCAAGGGTGACGATCTGGTCAGAATGGGTGACCTGGCGCAGCATGAGGTCTCTCCTTTGTCGCGTATTTGCTGGCTTGAGAGATAGCGTGCCAAATGGCATCAAGACAGCTATCCCTTCTTTTGGCTTAGGGTTAGAAAAATCTATGGGAAAAACACCAATCGGCTTGCCGCCACTTGATTGGCTGCGGGTATTCGAAGCTGCTGGCAGGCTGGGCGGATTCTCGGCCGCGGCGCGGGAATTCGGGTTGACCCAGGCGGCGGTCAGCCAGCGGATCGGCAATCTCGAGGCGTGGCTGGGAAGGGCGCTGTTCGTGCGTGGACCGCGCGGGGTGACTCTGACGGTCGAGGGAGAGAGTTATCTGCCGCTGGTGCAGGAAAGCTTGTCGGCACTGGCACGCAGCACCGAGGACCTATTTGGCACCGTTCCGACCGAGTTACGGGTGGCGGGCCTTGCCTCGCATGTCGAGGCGTTGGTGGTGCCGCGCGCGGCGGCCTTTCTGGAAGCTCATCCTGGGGTGCGATTGATGACCGACTCCGCCGCCCGCCGCATCGGGCTGGACGCAGAACGGACCTGGCTGCAAATCCGGTTCGGGCGTGGTGTCTGGCCCGGGCGCGAGGCGCTGCTGATCGCGCCCGAGATACTGGCGCCGATGGCGGCGCCGGGGCAGGGGTGGGATGCGGGTATCATCGATCTGCGCGGAGAGCGGCCCGGCTGGAGCGACTGGGCGCGGCTGACAGGCGCGATGCCCCGAGGCCCGGTCTGGCTGAGTGTCGATTCGATGGGCCACGCGCTGGCGGCCGCCGAACAAGGGATCGGGGTGGCTTTGGGCTCGCTGCCGCTGGCGCGCGCGGCGCTGGACGCGGGTCGGCTCTGCCAGTTGAAAGCGCCTCGGATGCCGACGCGGGACGGGTATTGGCTGACCTGGCCCAGCGATCGTCTGACTGCGCGGCGTCAGCGCGCCCTCATCGAGGGGCTTCTTGCTGTTCTGACCGGAGAGGGCGCCTAGCCACGCATGCGCCGCAACCGGTCCGATATCGCCTGCATCAAGCCACCGATCACCAAGCCCCAGACGGCGGCGTTGAGCCCAAGGATGGTGATGCCCGACGCGGTGATCAGAAAGGTGGCGGCGGCGGCTTGGCGATAATCGGGCTCTTCCAGTGCCGCCAGCGTCGAGCCGGCAAAGACACCCAGCAGCGCCACGCCCGCAACGGTTCCCAGAACCAGCGCGGGGGCCAGTGCCGCAAATCCGGCGATGACCCCGGCAAAGAGGCCCAGTACGCAATAGAACAGCCCGCCCATGACAGCCGACCAATAACGTTGTGCGCTGTCCGGGTGGCTCTCTTCGTTGGCGCACATGGCGGCGGTGATTGCTGCCAGACAGGTGGCCGGAGACCCGAAGGGTGCGGATAGTACGCTGGCGAGACCGACCCCGCTCACCAGCGGAGCCGGGCGCGGCTGATAGCCATAGGCACGCAGCACCGCCAGACCGGGCACGTTCTGGGTCGCCATGGTGACGATGAAAAGCGGCAGCGCGATATTGGTCAGCGCCTCCAGCGAAAAGACCGGGGTGACCCAGACCGGCGCGGCAATCAGTGTTTCGGGCGCCGGAATGTCAAAGCCCGCATTGACGGTGACGACCAGCGCCCCGGCGACCACAGCGGCGGGTACTGCAAAGGGGCGGCTGACCTGGCTGACGATGAACCAGGTCAGGAGGATCGGCAGGGCGAGAAAAGGTATCTCTGCCAGCGCCTGAAACGGGCGCAGGCAAAGCGAGAACAGCACCCCCGCCAGCATTGCCTGGGCGATCGGTCCGGGGATTGCGGCGGTCAACCGGCTGAGCGGACGCCACCAGGCCGCGATCACGGTCATTGCACCCGCCAATATGAACCCGGCCACAGCTCCGCCGAACCCATCCTCGGGTATCGACGACACCGCCAGCAACGCGGCGCCCGGCGTGGACCACGCGACAGAGACGGGCGTCTTCGTCCAGAGGCTCAGCACTATCCCGGTGAGGCCCATCGAGAGCGCCGCGAACATCAGACCTGAGGCTGCTTGCGCAGTATCCGCGCCAACCCCTGCCAGACCCTGCAAGACGATCGGAAACGAACTGAAAAAACCGACGATAGCCACGACGAGGCCGGTCGAGACGGTTTGCATCGGAGGTCTGGAGGTCATGGAAACTCTCTGTCGCCCTTTGGGCCAATCTTGCCTTGCGGCAGAGAGTGCGGTCTGGGTCGCCGGGTTGCAACCCGGAACGCGCTGGTCAGAAGTCGATGGCGATGCCCTTTTTCTCCCAGTCGCCGTAACGGGCCGGGTCGGGTCCGTCGCGCCCTCCCAGCTCCTTGGGCAGCGGCTTGGCCTCGGCCTCGGCCTTGCGGCGGCGTTCCTCGGCCTCGGCGAGGGCGCGTTGGGCGGCGGGGGGCAGGTCTGTGCGCGGCTCGCTCATGGCTTTGCTGTTCCTTTCGGTCTGGTATCCTGATACACGCCCGCGTCCGCCCTTGGCAATGCGGGCGGATGGTCACAACCGGACGAGGCACCCCATGGCGGACAGCGCGACCCAGGCGCGGCAGAGCGCGATCTATCTGCTCGACCAGATTTTGGGCGAGGGGCGGCTGTTGTCCGAATGCCTCGGCGCCGGTGCACTGGACCGGTTGCCGCCCGAGGAACGCGCGCGCGCCCAGCGGCTGACGCTTGACACCCTGCGCGGGCTGGAACGTGCCGACCGGCTGCTGAAACCGCACCTGCAAAAGGCGCCGCCGCTGAGCGTGCGCAATGCGCTGCGGTTGGGGACAGTTGAACTGGCCCATGGCGAGGCCGCTCATGGCGTGGTGCATTCCATGGTCGAGATTGTCGGCCGCTCGCGCCGGCACGGGCGGCTCAAGGGGCTGGTCAACGCGGTACTGCGCAAGGTGGCCGCTGATGCGCCAGCTAACTGGGCGCGGCTACGGGTCCCGCGCCTGCCGCGCTGGCTGCGCGATCCGCTGGTTCAGGCCTGGGGTGCACCTGCCGTCGCGGCGATGGAGGTCGCGCATTTCGCGGGCGCTCCACTTGACCTGACGTTGAAACCCGGGGCGTCCGCGCCGGGCGGAGAGGTGCTGCCGACCGGTTCGGTGCGCCTGCATGATGCGGGGCAGGTCTCGGCCCTGCCGGGCTTTGCCACCGGTGACTGGTGGGTGCAGGATGCCGCCGCCGCGCTGCCGGTACAGCTCCTCGATCCGCAACCGGGCGAGACCGTGCTGGACCTGTGCGCCGCTCCGGGGGGCAAGACCATGCAACTGGCCGCAGCAGGGGCGCGGGTCACCGCGCTCGATATCTCCGAAGGGCGGATGGCCCGCGTGCGCGAGAACCTCGCCCGCACAGGGCTGAGCGCCGAAACGGTGGTGGGCGATGCGCTGGAGCAGGGCGGTCAATATGATGCGGTGCTGCTGGATGCGCCCTGTTCGGCCACCGGCACCATCCGCCGTCACCCCGATCTGCCGCTGGCCAAGGACGGGTCCGAATTCGGCGCGCTGATCGAGTTGCAGGCACAGATGATCGCCCATGCATGGACGCTGGTCAAACCCGGCGGGCGCATGGTGTTCTGCACCTGTTCGCTGTTGCCGGACGAGGGCGAGGTGCAGGTCGAAGAGGCGCTGACGCTCTATCCCGATATGGCTGTTGACCGCGCTGCGCTGGACCTGCCCGGCATCGACCCGGCCTGGATCACCGAAGAGGGCGGTCTGCGCCTGCGCCCCGATTACTGGCCCGAAAGGGACGGTATGGACGGCTTCTACATGGCTGTTCTGCGCAAGGCAGCCGACGGTCCGGAATAAACGGTGACTTGCGGCGCGGGTGCCGCTATCCTCCGCCACAAACGCCAAAGAGCGTGAGAGGCAGAGCGCATGTCCGGTTCGTACAACATGGCCAGCAGATGGGCACGGTTCCAGAACCGTCTTTATGCGCGTCTCAGCCAGCGTCACAAATCGGTCCGCGCCTTTGTCTCGCAACCCGAACCGCGCACCATCGGTTCATATGCCCGGGGGCGGCAGCTGGTGGCGGGCAATCTGCTGTTTGCCGGCTATCTGGTCGAATCCCAAAGCAGCGGCCTGTGGGAGGTCGAGGCGCCTAACGGGGCCTTTGACGACGAGCGTCAGGGCTTTGCCTGGCTCGACGATCTGGCCGCCGTGGGCGACGTGCGTGCGCGTGAAAAGGCGCAGCGCTGGCTGTTGGGCTGGATCGAGGCGCATGGGCGCGGGCGCGGTCCCGGCTGGACACCCGAGCTGACCGGGCGGCGCGTCATCCGCTGGATCAACCACGCCCCGTTCCTGCTTCGCGGCGTCGAGCCGGAGCAAAGTCATGCGTTCTTTCGCTCGCTGGGACAGCAGACCTGGTTCCTGTCAAAACGCTGGCCCGGCGCCAAGCCGGGTCTGGGCCGGTTCGAAGCGTTGACAGGGGTCATCTATGCCGGGCTTGCGCTGGAGGGGTTGGAGGAACTGGCCGACCCGGCGGTGCGGGCGCTGGCGCGCGATTGCAACAGCCAAATCGACAAGGAGGGTGGTCTGCCCACCCGCAATCCCGAGGAACTGCTTGAGGTGTTTACCCTGCTCAACTGGGCCACCGCAGCGCTGCACGAGGCAGGGCGCGGCGCGCCGCATGCGCAGACCGAGGCAATCGAGCGGATCGCACCGACCCTGCGCGCCTTGCGCCATGCGGATGGGCAACTGGGTCGTTTTCACGGCGGTGGGCGCGGGCTTGAAGGGCGGTTGGATCACGCACTGGCGGCCAGCGGTGTGAAGCCGGTCCATGCCGAGGGGCTGTCGATGGGCTATGCCCGCCTGTCGGGTGGGCGTACCAGTGTCATCGTCGATGCCAGTGTGCCGCCACGCGGTGCCGCCTCCTATAACGCGCATGCCTCGACCCTGGCGTTCGAGCTGACTTCGGGCCGCCGTCCGCTGATCGTCAATTGCGGCTCGGGCATCAGTTTCGGGGTGGAATGGCGCCGGGCCGGGCGCGCCACGCCGTCTCATTCCACCCTTTGCCTCGACGGGTTCTCGAGCGCACGCCTGGCCGACCCCGAGCGCGGCACCGGGCTGGAGGCACTTATCGAAGGCCCGACACAAGTGCCGGTCGAGATTTCGGAAGTGACCGACGGTATCCGCTTTCAGGGCGGTCATGATGGCTATGCCAAGGTTTTCGGCCTGACTCATGCCCGCACGCTGGAGTTGAGTCATGACGGGCGCGGTCTGGTGGGCGAGGACATGCTGCTGGCGATGGACGATGGCGCCAAGCGCCGGTTTGACAAGGCGATGGACGCTTCGGTGCTGGCAGGGGTCGGATTCGACCTGCGCCTGCATCTGCACCCTGAGGTGGACGCGGCGGTCGATCTGGGGGGCGCGGCGGTGTCGATGGCCCTCAAAAGCGGCGAGATCTGGGTTTTCCGCCATGATGGCAAATATAAATTGTCATTGGAGCCAAGCGTTTATCTTGAAAAGACCCGCCTGAAGCCGCGCGCGACAAAACAGATCGTTCTATCCGGGCGCGCAATGGAGTATGCGACCCGCATCCGGTGGACGCTGAGCAAGGCGCAGGACACCGCGATTGCCATTCGCGACCTGAACCGGGACGAACCCGAATTCGACTGATCCGCATAAGGACCCCGAGCAAATGACCGACCTTTCCCCCGTGCGCCGCGCGCTTCTTTCCGTTTCCGACAAGACCGGACTGATCGAGCTGGGCCAGGCCCTCGCCGCGAGCGGGGTCGAGCTGTTGTCGACGGGCGGTACCGCCAAGGCGCTGCGCGACGCGGGCCTGACGGTGCGCGATGTGGCCGAGGTGACCGGTTTCCCCGAGATGATGGATGGCCGGGTCAAGACGCTGCACCCGATGGTGCATGGCGGCCTGCTGGCGCTTCGCGACAATGCCGAGCATGTGGCGGCGATGGAGCAGCACGGCATCTCGGGCATCGACCTGCTGGTGGTGAACCTCTACCCGTTCGAGGCGACCGTGGCCAAGGGCGCCGAGTATGATGATTGTATCGAGAATATCGACATCGGCGGCCCGGCGATGATCCGTGCAGCGTCCAAGAACCACGCCTTTGTCAACGTGGTGGTGGATGTCGCGGATTATGACGCTCTGCTGGCCGAAATGGCGGCCAATGACGGCCAGACCTCTTATGCCTTCCGCCAGCGGCTGGCGCAGACCGCCTATGCCCGCACCGCCGCTTATGACGCCGCGGTCAGCAACTGGATGGCGGCTCAACTGGCGCTGGAGGCGCCGCGCCGCCGCGCCTTTGCCGGCGAGCTGAAACAGACCCTGCGCTATGGCGAGAACAGCCACCAGCAGGCGGCGTTCTATACCGATGGTTCGAACCGTCCGGGCGTGGCCACCGCGCGGCAGCTTCAGGGCAAGGAGCTGAGCTATAACAACATCAACGATACCGATGCCGCGTTCGAGCTGGTGGCCGAATTCGCGCCCAAAAACGGCCCGGCCTGCGCCATCATCAAGCATGCCAACCCCTGCGGTGTGGCGCTGGGGGCCACCCTGTCCGAGGCCTATCAGAAAGCGTTCGACTGCGACCGCACCAGCGCCTTTGGCGGGATAGTGGCGCTGAACCAACCGCTGGACGCCGAGACCGCTGGCAAGATCGTCGAGATCTTTACCGAGGTGGTGATCGCCCCAGGTGCATCGGAAGAGGCCATCGCGATCTTTGCCGGCAAGAAGAACCTGCGCCTGTTGCTGACCGACGGCCTGCCCGATCCGCGCCAGCCCATCGTGGCGATGAAACAGGTGGCCGGCGGCATGCTGGTGCAGGACAAGGATGTGGGCCATGTCGATCTGGCCGACCTCAAGGTGGTGACCAAGAAGGCCCCGTCTGACGCTCAGATGGCCGATCTGCTGTTTGCCTGGAAGGTCGGCAAACACGTCAAGTCTAACGCGATCGTCTATGTCAAGGACGGCGCCACCGTGGGTGTCGGCGCGGGTCAGATGAGCCGGCTGGACAGTGCCAATGTGGCCGCCGCCAAGGCGCAGCGCATGGCGACCGAACTGAGCCTGCCCGAAAGCCCGGCCAAGGGCTGCGCCGTGGCTTCGGACGCGTTTTTCCCGTTCCCCGACGGTTTGCTTGAGGCGGCCGCGGCAGGCGGCGCCTGTGTGATCCAGCCCGGCGGCTCGATGCGCGACGACGAGGTGATCAAGGCCGCGGACGAGGCGGGTCTGGCCATGGTCTTTACCGGCATGCGCCATTTCCGGCACTGATGCGCGCCCGGCTCCTCTTCTGGTCCGCCTTCTGGGCCTTTCTGATCGACCAGATCAGCAAATATCTGGTCGTGCACGTGATGGACGTGGCGCATCGCGGCAGCATCGAGGTGCTGCCGCCGTTCCTGACATTTCGCTATGGCGAGAATCGTGGCATCAACTTTGGCCTTTTCCAAGGTGAGGGCGATGCCGCGCGCTGGATCCTGATTGGCTTGTCGCTGGCGATCTGCGCGGTCGTTTTGGTCTGGTTGTCGCGGGGACGCCCGTCGCGGTGGATGCTGATCGGAGGCGGGCTGCTGATTGGCGGTGCGCTCGGAAACGTGATCGACCGGCTGATCTATGGCTATGTGCTGGACTTCCTCAATATGTCCTGCTGTGGCATCGACAACCCATATGTGTTCAACGTGGCCGATATCTTTATCTTTGCCGGTGCGGCGGCGCTGATCCTGATGGATGGCAAAAAGCCCTCGTGACGGGGGCGTGGATATGCGATAAAACCCGACGAAACAGGCAGGAGATGACCATGCGCGCGCCGCTGGCTTTGATCGTGATCGCGACCGCCCTGGCGGTATCGGGCTGCTCCAGCAAGGGGCTGCGCGATATCCGTTCGCAGGGGACCGGACCCGACGAGTTCGCCATCATGCCGGTGAAGCCCTTGACCCAGCCCAAGGATTTCAACGTGTTGCCCGCGCCGACGCCGGGTGGCGCCAACCTGACCGATCCGACGCCCGCCGCCGATGCGGTGGTGGCGCTGGGCGGCAAGGAAACCGCGCTGCAACCGGGTGGCGGCATTCCTGCCTCGGATCAGGCGCTGGTCAGTGCCTCCAGCCGCTATGGCGTCCCCGCCAATACGCGCACCGCGCTGGCCACCGAAGACGCCGAATTCCGCAAGCGTCAGGGCCGCTGGACCCGTATCCGGTTGTTCCCGGTCGATCGCTATGAGCAGGCCTATCGCAAGGAAGCGATCAACCCGTTCAACCAGAACGAGCGCTTCCGCCGGGCCGGGGCCGCGACGCCCTCGGCGCCACCGGAAAGTGAATAATCCTTAATTTTACGTCAGCGCGTCTTGAACCTTGCCGGGCCTGCCGTAGGTTGTCGGCTAGCGATACGGAGGATGCGCATGGTCCGGGCTTTTGCTCTTGTTGCCGCTATTGTCTCGGCTGCGCCGCTCTGGGCGGCGCCCGAGGGGCGAGAGGCGGTCACCACCTTTACCCTGCAAAACGGTATGGATGTTGTCGTGATCGAAGATCACCGCGCCCCCGTGGTACAGCAGATGGTCTGGTACCGGGCCGGATCGGCGGACGAGCCGGTGGGCGCCTCGGGGGTGGCTCATTTCCTGGAACACCTGCTGTTCAAGGCGACCGACACGATGAAGGCCGGTGAACTCTCGGCCACCGTGGCGGCCAATGGCGGTGCCGACAACGCCTTTACCTCGTATGACTATACCGCCTATTTCCAGCGGGTCGCGTCCGATCGACTGGAACTGATGATGCGGATGGAGTCGGATCGTATGCGTAACATCCGCCTGACCGAACGCGATATCGAGACAGAGCGCGACGTGATCCTGGAGGAACGCAACCAGCGCACCGAGAACAACCCGCGCGCGTTGTTTGGTGAGCAAATGGATGCGGCCCAGTTCCTCAACCACCGCTACGGCGTCCCGGTGATCGGCTGGAAACACGAGATGGAAACGTTGGACATGCAGGATGCGCTGTCCTTCTACCAGACCTATTACGCGCCCAACAACGCCATCCTGATCGTGACCGGCGATGTCGAGCCCGATGAAGTGCGCGCGTTGGCCGAGACCTATTATGGCGTGATCCCGGCAAACCCCGACCTGCCCGAACGCTTCCGCAGCCAGGAGCCGCCGCAAACCGCTGCGCGGCGCCTGACCTTCAAGGATGCGCGGGTGGCTCAACCCTATGTTCACCGCTCTTATCTGGCACCCGAGCGTGATGCTGGCGCCCAGGAAACCGCGGCCGCGCTTTATCTGTTGGCCGAACTGCTGGGCGGTGGCACCACGTCCTACATGAACGAAAAGCTGCAATTCGACAGCCAGACCGCGATCTATACCGGCGCATTCTACAGCGGGCTTTCGCTGGACGACACCACCTTTGACATGATCGTGGTGCCGGCACAGGGCGTTTCCCTGTCCGAGGCCGAAGCGGCGATGGACAAGGTTTTGGCGGATTTTATTGCCGAAGGGGTGGATGCAGCCGATCTCGACCGGATCAAGATGAAACTGCGCGCGGCGCTGATCTACGAGCGCGACAATGTGGATGGGATTGGCAACCGCTATGGTGCCGCACTGGCCAGCGGTCTGACCATCGGTGATGTGCAGGCCTGGCCCGAGGTTTTGCAGGCGGTGACGGGCGACGAGATCATCGCTGCCGCAAGGTCGGTACTGCGGCCCGAGGTTTCGGTGACAGGCTGGCTGACCAATGTCGAGGAGGTGACCCAATGAAGGCGATCTTTGCTGCATTGACTGCCCTGATGCTGGCGTTGCCGGCCTGGGCCGAAGTCAAGATCCAGGAGGTCACCTCCCCCCAAGGCTACAATGCCTGGCTGGTCGAGGATCACGCGATCCCCTTTACCGCTTTGGAAATCTGGTTCCGTGGCGGTACCTCGCTCGATGCACCGGGCAAGCGGGGCGCGACCTATCTTATGACCGGCCTGATCGAGGAAGGGGCAGGAGAGCTGGATGCGCGTGCCTATGCCCGCAGGCTGGAAGAATTGGCCGCGAGCTTTGAATATGACGTGACCGACGACACGCTGTCGGTCTCGGCCCGATTCCTGACCGAGAACCGCGACGAGGTGATCGACCTATTGCGCACAACCCTGCACGCGCCGCGATTTGACCCCGAGGCCATCGAGCGGGTGCGCGCGCAGGTCCTGTCGGGACTGCGCTCGGACGAGACCGACCCGCACAGCATCGCTGGCGCCGCGCTCTCCGAGGCCGTCTATGGAGAACATCCCTACGCGACCGAGGGCAAGGGCACGGTGGACAGCGTCGCGGCGTTGACGCGCGACGATATATTGGCGGCCTTCAAGGGGGCCTTGGCACGTGACCGGGTCTATGTCGGCGCGGTGGGTGATATCACCGCCGAGGAACTGGGCGCGCTGCTCGATACGCTTCTCTCCGGCCTGCCGGAAACTGGCGCGCCGATCCCTGACCGGGCGCAGGTCAGCGTTCCCGGCCCGGTACGGGTGGTCGATTTCGACACACCGCAGTCGGTGGCGCTGTTCATGCAGCCGGGGATCGACCGCGATGATCCTGATTTCTTTGCCGCCTATATTCTCAACCACATCATCGGCGGCGGCGGGTTCGAGAGCCGGCTGATGCAAGAGGTGCGCGAGAAGCGGGGACTGACCTACGGGGTCTATTCCTATCTGCTGCCCAAGGATCTGGCTTCGATTTACATGGGATCGGTGGCCTCGGCCAATGACCGGATCGCCGAGGCGGTGTCCGTCATACGCGATGTCTGGCGGGATGTGGCGGTTAATGGTGTGACGGCCAAGGAACTGGAGGATGCCAAGACTTATCTGACAGGTGCTTATCCGCTGCGTTTTGACGGCAATGGACGGATCGCCAATATCCTGGCCGGGATGCAGATACAGGGTCTGCCGATTGACTATATCGCCACCCGCAACGACCAGGTGAATGCGGTGACGTTGGAAGAGATCAACGCATTTGCCGCCGATTTCCTCGACCCAGATGGATTGAGCTTTACCGTGGTGGGCAAACCCGTGGGGCTGGAAGGAACCAACTGACTTCTGGCGCAGCGGGCGCGGCGGGGCCGTTTTCCGGTTCGGAAAACGGGCCGGAAAACATATGTTTTCCGGCGCCCGCCCTGCGGGAGACGCGCCGGTTCAACCGCGCTTGGGCATCGCGCGCAGCATCTGGCCGATCATCTGACCCGCCCGGCCTGAGCCACGCTGATAGAGTGCACCGTCGACCGACAGAACCGTCCCGCTGATATAGGCGGCCATGTCCGAACTCAGGAACAGGCAGGCATTCGCCACATCTCGCGGCTCTCCCCAGCGGCCCAGCGGCACATCCGCCTTGAAGGTCTTCTCTGCTTCGGGGCTGGGGGCCAATCGCTTGGCGCCTTCGGTGCCTTCGATGAAGCCGGGCACGACCGAGTTCACCCGGATCCCCTCGGGTCCCCATTCCAGGCTCAGTGTGCGGGTGATCTGGTCGACACCTGCCTTCGCGGCGCAGACATGCGCCTGCCCCTCGTAGGGCAGCCAGGATTGCGGAGCCGAGATGTTGATGATGCTGGCGCCGGGGCGCTTGAGATGCGGATAGGCGCCTTTCATCACATGCACGGTGCCCATCAGGTCGATGTCGATCACTGTCTTGAAGGCGTTGATCGACATGTCCGCCGTCAGCGCAGGAAAGTTGCCCGCCGCGCCAGAAACCAGCACATCGAATTCACCCAGTTGATCGCGGAACCCTTGCAGACCCTTGGCCACCGCCTCGGCATCGCGCACATCGAAGGATGCACCTATTGCCTCCTGCGCCCCTGCGGCGCGCAGTTCGGTCACGGTGTCGTCCACCTTGTCCTGGCTGCGGCTGGCAACCGCCAGCCGTGCACCGGCCTGAGCAAAGGCCAGCGCGATGCCGCGGTTGATGCCGCTGGTGCCGCCGATCACCACGACGGTCTTGCCGGTGAAATCCATGTAGAGCCTCCCTTGTGCAGGGATGCCCTATTCTCCGTAGGGCACCCAGATGTTCTTGATCTCGGTCGCAGCCTGAAGGAACCGCTTGCTGTGGTCCACGCCCCAGTCAAGGGACGTTGCGTTATTGATCCAGGTCCGTTTCAGGTTCCCTGCCGCCGCCTTTTCGATCTCGGCCGACAGGTCGGTCGACGAGAAGGACCAGACCGCATCCACGTTCAGGTGCGACGCCAGCGGTTTGGCCAGCTCCGCATGGCTGCCGGTCAGGATGTTGACCACGCCTGCCGGCACGTCCGAGGTGTCGAGGATCTGGTAGAAATCGGTGGCCGCCAGCGGATAGGGCTCGCTTGCCGCCAGCACAACGCGGTTGCCCATCGCAATCGCGGGCGCCATGACCGAGACAAGACCCAACAGCGGCGCCTCGTCCGCGCAAAGCGCGCCGATCACGCCCACCGGTTCCTTCATCGCCAGCGCCACGCCCCGGATCGGCACGCCATGCACCTGCCCGTCATACTTGTCGGCCCAGGCGGCTGCGGTGAAGAGGCGCTGGATGCTGGCTTCAACTTCTTTTGCGCCACCGCGCTTGCCGGTCATCGCGTCGATGTGGTGGGCGAATTCGGCGGCGCGGACCGAAAGGTTTTCGCCGACGTAATAGAGGATCTGCGCGCGCAGATGCCCGGTGGTCTTTGCCCAACCCGAGGCGCCGGCGGCCGCCTCGACCGCGTTGCGCACGTCCTTGCGGTTGGCCAGCCCGACATGACCCAACAGGCCGGATTTACCCCAGACTGGTCGGGAATAGCCGCCATCGGGACGCGCCTGCTTGCCCCCGACATAAAGCTTCGCTGTCCGGTCGATCGGGTCAACCGGGGCGCCGTGGCCGGTGACGGGCTCGATCCTGGCCAGCGCCTTGCGCTTGCCCTTGGGCCGGGTATAGGCGGTCAGCCCCTCCCACCCGCCTTCACGGCCAAAGCCGCTTTCGCGGACACCGCCAAATCCGGCGGCGGCGTCAAACAGGTTGGTGGCATTCACCCAGACCACTCCCGCCACCAGCTTCGGTGCGATGTCGAGCGCCAGGTTTACATTCTCGGTCCAGACGGTGGCGGCCAGCCCATAGCGGGTGTTGTTGGCCAGTTCCACCGCCTCGGCCGGGGTGCGGAAGGTGGTCGAGACGAGGACGGGGCCAAAGATCTCTTCCTGCATCAGCGGGTCGCTGGTCGAAAGCCCGGTGATCAGGGTCGGTGGGTAATAGCAGCCGTTTTCGGGCAGGGTGCAAGCGGCATGGTGCACCGTGCCAGCCGTGTTGCTGGCGACCATTCGCTCTATGGTCTGCAACTGCACCGGATCCACCACCGCGCCCACGTCGATACACTTGTCGAGCGGATTGCCCAGCCGCAGCCCGTCCATCCGGCCGCGTAGCTTGGTGTGGAAGCGGTCGGCGATCCCCTCTTGCACCAACAGGCGCGACCCGGCGCAGCAGACCTGGCCCTGATTGAACCAGATCGCATCGACCAGCCCTTCGATGGCGCTGTCGATATCGGCATCGTCAAACACGATATAGGCGGACTTGCCCCCCAGTTCGAGCGTCAGTTCCAGCCCCCGCCCGGCGGTGGCTTCGCGGATGCGGCGACCCACGGCGGTGGAGCCGGTAAAGGCGACCTTGTCCACATCCGCCGCCACGATCATCTCGCCCACGGCGCCGTCACCGGTGACGATATTGACCACGCCCTTGGGCAGACCGGCCTGCTGGCAGATATCGGCAAACAAGAGCGCGGTGAGCGAGGTATATTCAGCGGGTTTCAGTACCACGGTGTTGCCCATGGCGAGCGCCGGCGCGACCTTCCACGCCAACATCAACAGCGGGAAGTTCCAGGGGATGATCTGACCGCAGACGCCCAATGGTTCGGCATCGGGCAGCTCGCTCTCCATCAACTGGGCCATACCCGCATGATAATAGAAATGCCGCTGCGCCAGAGGGATGTCGATGTCGCGGCTTTCGCGGATCGGCTTGCCATTGTCGAGCGTTTCCAGCACCGCGAACAGACGGCTGTGTTTCTGCATCAGCCGAGCGATGGCATAGAGGTATCGCGCCCGGCCAGCGCCACCCAATGCGGCCCACTTGGGTTGCGCCTTGCGGGCGGCGGTAACGGCGGCATCCACATCGGTTTGGGTCGCCTGGGTCAGCGTGGCCAATACCTCGCCGGTGGCGGGGTTGCGGCTGTCGAACCCGTTGCCCGGCGTGGTAAAGGCTCCGTCGATGAAATGGCCGAACCGGTCACCCTGATCAACCAGCCAGGCCAGCGCCTCGGCGGCGCTTTCGGGGGCAGGACCGTATTCCATGGTGTCGAAGAGTTCCTTGATGCTCATAGCGGTGTCCTCGGTATCCGGGGGCCGTTTTCCGTCACGGAAAACGGGCCGGAATTTTTTCAAAATTCCGGCGCCTGTCGCGCCGGTCAGCCCATGGCATGGCGGTAGCCCGCCGAATAGGCGCCGGTCACGTGATGTTCCAGCTGCCGCTCGATATCGCCCAGCAGCGACGAGGCGCCAAAGCGGAACAGGTCCGGTTGCAGCCAGCGGTCGCCCAGCTCGTCCTTGATCAGCGCCAGATAAACCAGCGCGTCCTTGGCCTTGGAGATGCCACCGGCCGGTTTGTATCCGACCCGGTATCCGGTGCGGTCGTAATAGTCGCGGATGGCGCGGATCATCACCAGCGAGACGGGCAGGGTGGCGTTGACGCTTTCCTTGCCGGTCGAGGTCTTGATGAAATCCGCCCCCGCCATCATGCAAACCAGGGAGGCGCGCGCTACGTTGCGCAACGACCCCAGCTCTCCGGTCGCCAGGATCGCCTTGACATGGGCATGGCCGCAGGCCGCGCGGAACGCCTTCATCTCGTCATAGAGCGCCTGCCAGTCGCCGGTCAGCACATGCCGCCGCGAGATCACGATGTCGATCTCTTCGGCGCCTGCTGCCACGCTTTCGCCGATCTCGGCCACCCGCAGGTGAAAGGGCGACAGGCCCGCCGGGAACCCGGTGCTGACGGCGGCCACCGGAATGCCGGTGCCCTTGAGCGCATCGACCGCGGTCTCGATCATGTCGTGATAGACGCAGACCGCGCCGGTGGTGATCGGCCCCATGCCGAGCGCCTCCAGCAGCGCGGGTGCCACCGGTTGCCGCGCCTTGGCGCAGAGGCGTCGCACCCGGCCCGCCGTGTCGTCGCCGGCCAGAGTGGTCAGGTCGATCATCGTGATCGCCTTCAACAGCCAGGCGGCCTGATAGTCCTTTTTCACCGAGCGCCGTCCGGGCAGCGTCGCCGCCCGCCGTTCGATCGCCGAGGTATTGGCCTGCACCGCTCGGACCCAGTCGAGGTCCAGCTCCATGCCGGGGTTTCGCGGTTCGGTCACTTGCGGCAGATGCGCGGTGCGCTCAAGGCTCTGCGTTTCCATCGTCACTTCCTTTGGGAGGTTTGTGGCCAAGGTCGCATGACCTGCGACAGATTGGCAAGCGGAGGCAGGTGGGTCGCGACGTCAAGATTTTACCTTTCGGACAAATTTATCCTTTCTTGCGAATAATTCTCAATTGCGTTGACTTAGTTGCGAATGGTTCTCATATTCATCCGTATGAGAGTTGGATTTCGAGGTATGCGATGATTCGCCGTGGGTTCCTTGCTGTACTTGCCCTGACATGCAGCTTGCCTCTGGCCGTTTGGGCCGAGGCGCCGCTGCGTGTGGTGGCGACCACCGGCATGATTGCCGATGCCGCCCGCCAGGTCGGCGGCGATCTGGTCGAGGTGACCGGCCTGATGGGGCCGGGGGTCGACCCGCATGCCTATCGGCAGACCCGCAGCGATATTGTGGCCATGACCCGCGCTGATCTGGTGCTATGGCACGGGCTCTACCTCGAAGCGCAAATGGAAAGCTTTTTCCAGGATCTTGGGCGCAAGCGTCAGGTGGTTGCGGTGGCCGAGGGGATCGACCCCTCGCGCCTGCGCGCCCATGACGATTATGCCGACAAGTTCGACCCGCATGTCTGGATGACCCCGGATCTGTGGCGCGAGGTGGTGGCCGAGGTCGCGCGTGCCCTGACCGAGACCCGCCCCGAGGCCGCCGAGACATTTGCCGCCAATGCCGCCCGCCATATCGCCGATCTGGACCGGTTGTCGGGTTATGCCGAAACCGTTCTGGCCACGGTGCCCGAAAGCAAGCGGGTGCTGGTCACGGCGCATGACGCGTTTGGCTATTTCGGGCAGGCCTACGGGTTCGAGGTTCTGGGCGTTCAGGGCATCTCGACCCAGTCCGAGGCGGGGCTGAACCGCATCGCGGAACTGGTCGACACGCTGGTTTCGAGCAAGATCACGGCGGTCTTCGTCGAAAGCTCGGTCTCGGATCGCTCGGTCCGGGCGCTGATCGAAGGCGCCGCGGCGCAGGGGCATCAGGTACAGGTGGGGGGCGAGCTTTTCTCTGATGCGATGGGGCCTGACGGCTCTTACGAGGGGACCTATCTGGGTATGCTCGATCACAACATCACCACAATCGCCGCCGCGCTGGGCGGACAGGTGCCGCCCCGTGGCATGGATGGCAAATTGTCGGCAGGGCTCTGAGCGATGATCGAACTGGCGGCAGATAAGGGTATCCGTCTGTCGGATGACACCATCGCCTCCAGCCCGCTGGCGGTGCGCGGGCTGACCGTGTCCTACGGGCAGAAGCCGGCCGTGTTTTCTGTGGACATGACAGTGCAGCCGGGCGCGATGACGGCGATCATCGGGCCGAACGGGGCGGGGAAGTCGACCCTGCTCAAGGCGGCGCTGGGCATCGTCAAACCGCTGTCGGGGCAGGTCACCGTGTTTGGCCGCCCGCTCGAGGAGCAGCGCGCCCGCATCGCCTATGTGCCGCAGCGCGCCAGTGTCGACTGGGATTTCCCGACCCGGGTGATCGACGTTGTTCTGATGGGGCTTTATCGCGAGCTTGGCCTGCTGGGCCGCTTGCGCGCGCGGCACAAGGCGCAGGCGCTCGATTGTCTGGCCCGTGTGGGCATGCGCGATTTCGCCGACCGCCAGATCGGCCAATTGTCGGGGGGGCAGCAGCAGCGGGTTTTCCTGGCCCGCGCCCTGGCGCAAGACGCCGATCTCTATCTGCTGGACGAACCCTTTGCCGGGGTCGATGCGGCGACGGAAAAGGCGATCATCTCGGTTTTGAAATCGCTGAAACAGGCCGGGCGCACCGTGGTGGTGGTGCATCACGATCTGGCCACGGTGACCGATTATTTCGACCATGTCTTCCTGATCAACACCCGCCGCGTGGCCGAAGGACCGGTGGCCGAGGCCTTTACCGCCGACAATTTGCAGACCGCCTATGGCGGACGGCTGGCAACCGCGCAGGTCGATCAGCTGGCGCGCGTGCTGGGCTGATCCGATGCTGCGCGACGCGCTTTTGCTGCAACTCGGGTATAACGCCACGCTGGTCGTGGTTGGTGCGACCTTGTTGGGTATCTCTGCCGGGGTGACCGGCACGTTCCTTTTCCTGCGCAAGCGGGCGCTGGTCAGCGACGCAATCAGCCATGCGACGCTGCCCGGCATCTGCCTGGCCTTTCTGCTGATGGTGGCGCTGGGCGGCGACGGGCGCAGCCTGCCCGGCCTCTTGGCTGGGTCTGCACTTTCGGCCTGGGTGGGGCTTTTGTGCCTCAACTGGTTGACACGTAACACAAGGCTGGCCGAGGACGCGGCGATCGGCGCGGTTCTATCGGTATTTTTCGGCTTCGGCATCGTGCTGCTCACCGTGATCCAGACGTTGGGCGCCGGGCGCCAGGCGGGGCTGGAGGGGTTCCTGCTGGGGTCGACCGCCGGGATGCTGTGGAACGATGCGCTGGTTATCGCGCTGGGCGGGGCGGGGGCCCTGGCGCTGATCCTGCTGATCCGCCGCCCGATGACGCTGGTGGCCTTCGATCCGGAATATGCCGCCGCGCGCGGGGTGCCCGTACATCGGATCGACTTGGCCATGATGGGGCTGGTGATGGCGGTTACCGTGGTCGGGCTGAAGATCGTTGGCCTGATCCTGATCGTCGCTCTGCTGATCATCCCGCCGGTCACCGCCCGGTTCTGGACCGAGCGGTCGGATCGCGTGGTGCTGCTGAGTGGCTTGACCGGGGGGCTCGCGGGGTATCTTGGCGCGGCGATCTCGGCCTCGGCCCCCAACCTGCCCACCGGGCCGATCATCGTGCTGGTGTCCTTTGCCTTTTTCGCCTTGTCGCTGCTGGTGGCGCCGGGGCGCGGCGTGCTGGCGGCGTTCCTGCGCCATACGCAATTCCAGCGCCGGGTGCATCTGAGGCAAGGACTGCTGGCGCTGGCACAAGGGCAACGGATTTACGAGCCACTGACCTTGCGGCTTTTGCGTCAGGCAGAACTGGTGCGGGCGGACGGGGTCGCAACCGACAGTGGCCGGGCACGCGCCGCCAAGGCGCTGCGGGACGAGAAGCGATGGGAAATCGTGCGCGCCGATCAGACACAAGAAGCCGCCGCCGCTCTCTATGACGGGTTGCGTGATATCGAAACTGTGCTCACCCGCGATCAGATTGCCGAGATCGACAGTCGCATCGCTAGCCCCCAGGAGGTCCCGGCATGAGCGGTTCCGAATTTGTCCCCCTGTCGCTGACGCCGCTCTTGATCGGCATCCTTTCCGCCGTGGCCTGTGCGCTGCCCGGCAACTTCCTGGTGCTGCGGCGGCAGGCGCTGATCGGCGATGCCATCAGCCATGTAGTGTTGCCGGGGATCGTGGTTGCGTTCCTCCTGACCGGCGTCATCGCCGCATGGCCGATGATGCTGGGCGCGGCCGGGGCTGCCGTGGTCGCGGTGGTTCTGATCGAGGCCATTCGTCGTCTGGGCCGGATCGAACCGGGGGCGGCGATGGGTGTCGTCTTTACCACCATGTTTGCTGCCGGCGTGCTGCTCTTGGAGCAGACCGACACCTCGACCGTGCATCTGGATGTGGAACACGCGCTTTATGGCAATCTGGAAAGCCTGATCTGGCTTGATGCCACCGGTTGGGCCTCGCTGCTGGACCCGGTGGCCTTGGCCGGACTGCCGGTGGAGCTGCCGCGTATCCTGGTCACGCTGGCCGGGGTGTCCGGGTTCATCTGGTTGTTCTGGCGGCCCTTGAAGCTGTCGACATTTGATGAGGGGTTTGCCCGCACTCTTGGTATTCGCACCGGCCATTTGGGCCTTGCGCTGGTCATCGTCGCAGCGGTTGCGGCGGTTGCGGCTTTTGACGCGGTCGGCTCGATCATCGTCATCGCCATGTTCATCTGCCCACCCGCCGCCGCGCGGATGATGACCAACACGCTTGAAGGACAGGTTGGCTGGAGCGTCGTTTTTGCGATCCTTTCGGCGGTGCTGGGCTATGTGCTGGCGGGCTATGGGCCCCTGTGGCTGGGTGCGCGTGATGCGGTCAGCGCAGCGGGCATGATCGCCACCGTCTCGGGCGTCATCCTGGCGCTCGCCGCCCTATTCGGTCCCTGCCGCAGCCGCACCGGGGCGCCTGTTCAGGCTTGATTGGGCGAGGAATCGCCGGGACCGGGCGGCGCTGATGGCTTGTCTGTGCCCATTTCCCTGTCTTGCAAACCGCCAACTTGTGCAGCGCCGGCTGGCAGTGTTGAGATGACGAACCGGACAGAAACCGGTACTGACCACCACTCACCCGCCGCCCGGTTTTCGCGGCAGACCTACCCGCGCCGCCTTGGTGCACAGGGAAGGGAGACCGGGCGGTGCCGACCATCAAACCGGTGGCAGAATCGCCGGGCCTCATGCTAGGTCTAGCGGTATGGCATCGACAGACCCCAACATCATCCCCACGCAGCCGGAAATTCGCCAGTTGGACGAGACCGCGATCAACCAGATTGCGGCAGGCGAAGTGGTCGAACGCCCGGCTTCAGCGGTCAAGGAACTGGTCGAGAACGCGATTGATGCCGGGGCTACGCGCATCGCCATCGACCTCGCAGATGGCGGCAAGACGCTGATCCGGGTCACCGATGACGGCTGCGGCATGACGCCCGATCAATTGCCATTGGCATTGGCGCGGCATGCAACCTCCAAGATTGACGGGTCGGACCTTCTCAACATTCACACCTTCGGGTTCCGGGGTGAGGCGCTGCCTTCGCTGGGTTCGGTCGGGCGGCTGACCATCACCAGCCGAGCCCGGGGCGCCGAGGCGGCCAGTATCCGCGTTTCCGGTGGCCGGGTCGATCCGGTGAAGCCCGCCGCCCTGCGCGCGGGCACCGTGGTGGAGTTGCGCGATCTCTTTTTTGCCACGCCAGCGCGGCTCAAATTCATGCGTACCGACCGGGCAGAGGCGCAGGCGGTGACCGATACGGTCAAGCGGCTGGCCATGGCCGAACCCTCAGTCTCTTTCACCCTGCGCGACGTGTCCGAAGGCGGTGAGGGGCGGCTGGTGTTCCGCGCCGATGCGGAAACCGGCGACCTCTTTGACGCGCTGCGCGACCGGCTGGGCCGGGTCATGGGGCGTGAGTTCACCGACAATGCCCTGCGCATCGACACGATGCGCGAGGGGTTGCGGCTCTATGGTTATGCGGCGCTGCCAACCTATTCGCGCGGTGCGGCGGTGGCACAGTATCTTTTCGTCAACGGGCGCCCGGTGCGGGACAAGATGCTGACCGGGGCGTTGAGGGCGGCCTATTTCGATTTTCTCAGCCGCGACCGTCACCCGGCGGCAGCGCTGTTCATCGACTGCGATCCGACGCTGGTCGACGTGAACGTGCATCCGGCAAAATCCGAGGTGCGGTTTCGTGATCCCGGCGTGGCGCGGGGTCTGATCGTCTCGGCCTTGCGGCATGCGCTGGCCGAGGCGGGGCACCGCGCCTCGACCACCGTGGCCGGGGCGACGCTGGGGGCTATGCGGCCCGAACAGACCGGGGAGCACATCTACCAGATGGACCGGCCCTCACCCGCCGCGCGCGTGGCTTCCTATCAGGCGCAGGCGCCCGGCTTTGCCGAACTCTCCGGCAGCTATAGCGGCCGCATGGTCGAGGCCGCCCCCGGCGAGGACGCCCGCAGGGCGGAGGAGCCGCCCGCCGAAACCTCGCCCGAATCCCTGCCCCTGGGTGCGGCGCGCGGGCAGGTGCATGAAAATTACATCATCGCCCAGACCGCCGATGGCATGGTCATCGTCGACCAGCACGCGGCGCACGAGCGGCTGGTCTATGAGAAACTCAAACGCCAGATGGCCGAACATGGCGTCGCGGCGCAGGCGCTGCTGATCCCCGAGATCGTCGAACTCTCCAACGCCGATTGCGCGCGACTGCTCGACCTCTCCAATGATCTGGCACGCCTTGGCCTTACGATCGAACCCTTTGGCGGCGGTGCCGTCGCGGTGCGCGAGACTCCGGCAATCCTGGGTCCGGTGGATGCGGGCGCGATGCTCCGCGACATTCTTGACGAACTGGCCGATCAGGGCGAAAGCGCCACGCTCCAGGCCCGGATCGAGGCGATCCTGAGCCGGGTCGCCTGTCACGGCTCGATTCGGTCGGGCCGCCGCATGCGGGGCGAAGAGATGAATGCGCTCTTGCGCGAGATGGAGGCGACGCCCCATTCCGGCCAGTGCAACCATGGGCGCCCCACCTATGTGGAACTGAAACTTAGCGATATCGAGCGGCTGTTCGGACGCAGTTGATCCGGGTTGCGATCCCGGATAGGAGTTGAAAACAAAACAAGAACAGGCGAGCAGACCATGATTCAGATCGGCGATCAGAGCTATTCCTTGCAGGACCCCATCGTGATGGCGGTTCTGGGCGGCGGCGCTGTCTTGTTGCTGATCCTGCTGATGCTGTTTCTATCCCTTCGTGCCGCCAACCGCTCGGTCCGGACGACCGAACCCATGGCGCAGCAACTGGCCTTTCTGGGCCAGAACGTGCAACAGCTGAGCATGGGGCAGGAACAGTTGCGGGGCGGGCTGGCGCATGTCTCGGACACGCAGGCCAACGCGCAGGTGCAGATGATCCAAACGGTCGAGGCGCGGTTGTCCGCCGTGCAGCAGCATATGAACGACCGGCTGGCCGATAACGCCATGCGCGCGCAGCGGGCGCTGACCGAGATGCAGGAAAAGATGAGCACTACCCTGCATGGCAGCTCGAAACAGACCGCGACCTCGCTGACGCAATTGCAGGAGCGGCTGGCTGCCATCGACAAGGCGCAGGACAATATCACCAAGCTGTCAGGCGATGTTCTGTCGCTTCAGGACATCCTGTCCAACAAGCAGACGCGCGGCGCGTTTGGCGAAATCCAGCTTAACGATATCGTGTCCAAGGCGCTGCCCAGTGACAGCTATTCCCTGCAACATACGCTGTCGAACGGGCGGCGGGCCGACTGCCTGATCCACCTGCCCAACCCGCCCGGCCCGATCGTGATCGACAGCAAGTTCCCGCTGGAGGCCTATGAGGCGCTGCGCCGGGCCGAGACGCCGCCGCAACTGGCCGAGGCCGCGCGCCAGATGAAAACCGCCGTGCGCGCCCATATCAAAGCGATCTCCGAGAAATACATCATCGAGGGCGAAACCGCCGATGGCGCCCTGCTGTTCCTGCCGTCCGAGGCGGTCTATGCCGAGTTACACGCCAATTTCGCCGATATCGTGCGCGAGGGGTTCGCGGCGCGGGTCTGGATCGTGTCGCCCACCACCTGCATGGCCACGCTCAACACCATGCGCGCCATCCTCAAGGACGCGCGGATGCGCGAACAGGCCGGCGCCATCCGCAAGGAGTTGAGCCTGCTGCATAAGGATGTGGAACGGCTGGGCGACCGGGTCGAGAACCTGGACCGCCATTTCGGGCAAGCGGCCAAGGATATCTCGGAGATCAAGATCAGCGCCGACAAGGCCGGGCGGCGGGCGCAACGGCTGGACAATTTCGATTTCGAAGAACTGGCCCCCGATCCGGTGCCCAATGTGGTACCCTTGGGCAAGCAGGAGCGCTAATGTCCAGTTTCACGGATTTTTGTCCAACATAGTGAATTCCCCTATTTCGGAATCGTATCCGTTATGATAGACATTGCGCCAAATCGGAGGTCGCAATGTCCCAATCCTTTCTGTCCCATCTCACCGACACATTGTCCCAGATCGAGGCCGAGGGCCTCTATAAGCGCGAGCGGTTGATCACCTCGCCCCAAGGGGGTGAAATCACCGTTGGCGACCGGCAGGTGATCAACCTGTGCGCCAACAACTATCTGGGCCTAGCCGATCACCCGGCGCTGATCGCCGCCGCGCGCGACGCGCTGGAGCCCAAGGGGTTCGGCATGGCCTCGGTCCGCTTTATCTGCGGCACGCAGGACATTCACCGCGAATTGGAGCAGCGGCTGGCACGGTTTCTCAACAAGGATGACGCGATCCTGTTCGCCGCCTGTTTCGACGCCAATGGCGGGCTGTTTGAACCGCTTCTGGGGTCTGAGGACGCGATCGTCTCGGATGCACTCAACCATGCCTCGATCATCGACGGCATCCGGCTCTGCAAGGCGAAACGCTATCGCTATGCCAATAGCGACATGGGTGATCTGGAGGCGCAGCTGAAACAGGCCCGTGCCGATGGCGCGCGGCACGTGATGATCGCGACGGATGGTGTGTTCTCGATGGACGGTTATCTGGCCAACCTGCCCGAAATCACCCGGCTGGCCCAGCAACATGACGCAGTGGTGATGGTCGATGACTGTCACGCCACCGGATTCATGGGGCCGCATGGCGCCGGCACGCCCGACCATTTCGGGCTGGACGTGGACATCCTGACCGGCACGCTGGGCAAGGCGCTGGGCGGGGCCATCGGCGGCTATATCGCCGGACCGCAGCCGGTCATCGACCTGCTCCGCCAGCGGGCGCGGCCCTATCTGTTCTCGAACTCGCTGCCGCCCGCCATCGTGGCCGCCGGGATCGAGGCAATCCGGCTGATCGAGGAGGGCGTCGACCTGCGCGCGCGCCTGTTCGAAAACGCCCGTTATTGGCGGGCAGGGCTTACTGACCTGGGCTTTGACCTCTTGCCTGGCGAGCATCCGATCATCCCGGTGATGCTGGGCGAGGCCAAGCTGGCGCAGGACATGGCGGCGCGTCTGTTTGACGAGGGCGTCTATGTCTCGGGCTTCTTCTTTCCGGTGGTGCCGCGTGGGCAGGCGCGCATCCGCACCCAGATGAACGCCGCCCTGACGCGCGACGAACTGGACCGCGCGCTGGCCGCATTTGCCACCGCAGGCAAGGCATTGGGAGTGATTTGATGCGACCCAACACGATGAAAGCGCTGGAGAAGTCCAAGCCCGAGGAAGGGCTGTGGATGGTGCAGGCACCGGTGCCCGAGATCGGCCCCGACGATGTGCTGATCAAGATCAACAAGACCGGCATCTGCGGCACCGATATCCATATCTGGAACTGGGACGAATGGGCCGCGCACACGGTGCCGGTGCCGATGATCACCGGTCACGAATTCGCGGGCGAGATCGTCGAACTGGGCCGTGATGTGACCGGCCTCAGCATCGGTCAGCGGGTCTCGGGCGAGGGGCATCTGATCGGCACCGACAGCCGCCAGAGCCGGGCGGGCAAGTTCCACCTGGATCCAGGTACGCGCGGGATTGGCGTCAACGTTCAGGGGGCCTTCGCGCAGTATCTGCGCCTGCCCGCCTTCAACGTAGTGCCGTTGCCTGACGATATTCCCGACGAGATCGGCGCCATCCTCGACCCGCTGGGCAACGCGGTGCACACGGCGCTGAGTTTCGACCTGTTGGGTGAGGATGTGCTGATCACCGGCGCGGGGCCGATCGGCATCATGGCGGCGGCGGTGGCCAAACATGCGGGCGCCCGCCATGTGGTGATCACCGATATCAACGCCGACCGGCTGAAACTGGCGCAGCATGTGGTACCCAGGGCGCGGACCGTGGATGTCACGCGCGAAGAGCTGGCTGATGTGAAGCATGAGTTGGGCCTGAAACAGGGGTTTGACGTGGGGCTGGAGATGTCGGGGTCGCAAGCAGCGCTCGACCAGATGGTCGAGGCGCTGGTGATGGGCGGCAAGATCGCGCTGTTGGGTATTCCGCCGGGCAAGTCGCCGGTGGACTGGTCGCGTATCGTGTTCAAGGCGATCACCATCAAGGGCGTCTATGGCCGCGAGATGTTCGAGACCTGGTACAAGATGATTGCCATGTTGCAGAACGGGTTGGACGTCAGCCGGGTGATCACCCACCGCTTTGGCGTCGATGACTTCCGCGAGGGCTTTGCGGCGATGAAATCGGGCCTCAGCGGCAAGGTGGTGCTGGACTGGACCTGAGGAATGGGGGCGCTGCCCCCGTTGCCCTGCGGCCGACTCCCCCGAGGTATTTTGGAACAGAAGAAGGTGGGGGGTCAGGCCCGAGGGGCGAGCAGCTGGCGGCCGGTTTCGGTTAGCAGCCAGCATTGGTTGTTTTCGAACACCGCGGCGGCGAGCGGACGGCCATAACCGGCGCCAGCGTCGAGATTGACGCGATTGCCGTGATGCTCGGCCCGTTTGCCGGGGGTGTGGCCATGTACCACCAGCCAGGGATGCGGGCGCGGATCATCCAGGAATTCTTGGCGGATCCAGATCAGATCATTTTCCACCTGACGTTCAAGCGGCAGGCCGGGACGGATACCGGCGTGTACGAAGAGCAGCGCACCCTCCTGATGGTAGTTGGGTAAACCGACAAGAAAGTTCCGGTGTTCGGTGGGCACTGCCGCGCGCGCCTGGGCATGAACCTGATAGGTGCGAACGCCTTCGGGCACCGGGACACCGTACGAAGCGAGGGTTTCGACGCCGCCGATGCGATCGTGCAGCCAGTGATACCCGATCAGCAGCCGGTCATCCTGGGCGGGATGGTCGCGCAGGAACATTTCGAACATGCGGTCGTGATTGCCCTTGAGCGTGATCCAGTCGCGCCCCTGCGCCTGTCCCGCGACCAACCGGTCCAGCACCGCGCGACTGTCCGGCCCTCGGTCGGCATAATCGCCCAGAAAGACAATGCGGGCATCAGGACCGCCATCGGCCTCGATCCGAGCCAGCGCCGTTTCGAGTTGTTCGGCTTGGCCGTGAATATCGCCGACCGCGTAGATAGGGGTGCTCATGACGCCTGCTCCACTGTTTGCTGGCCCGGTTCTGCCGCAGCACCGCATCCGATGGAAGGGATCGTGTCGAGCTCGGCCATCAGCATGGCAATCTGGTCACGCAACCAGCGATGGGCCGGCGCGCTGCTGGCGCGTTTGTGCCAGACCAGTTCGATCTCGACCGGACCGACCGCGATGGGCGGATGATAGAGCGACAGGCCAAGGCGTGGCGCGACGCTTTCGGCCAGCTGATGCGGGATGAGGGCGATCAGGTCACTTTGCGAGACCGCGTTCAGCACACCGGAAAACACCGGCAGTGTCATGGTGACCTGCCGCGCGCGGCCGATGCGGGCGAGGGCGGCATCGCCCAGCCCGTGCAGTTTGCCCTCGGGCGAGAACAGCGCGTGCTGGAGACCGCAGAAGAGATCGAGCGGCAGGACCTCGCCCGGGGTATGGCCCGCCTTGGCGATCTCGGGATGGTCGGCGCGTGCGACGGCAAGGAAATGAGAACCGTGCAAATGTCGCCGTTCGACCCAGTCGGGCGTGTCGGTCGCAGGCAGGATGGCCATGTCGACCCCTGACTCGCCGACAGATTGCACGTAATTGTCCGGGACCAGATCGACCAGTTGCACGCGCATGCCCGGGGCCTCGCGGGACAGGTGGTGGGCCAGTCGAGGCATCAGAAGTTCGGCGTAGAAATCGCTGCCCGAAAGGGTCAGGCAGGCCGTTGAGGCGCCGGGGTCGAAATCGGGCTGCCCTGCCAGCAGGGTTTCGGTCTGCTCCAACAGGGCGCGCAGGGGCGCTTGCAGGCTCGTGGCGTAATCGCTGGGAACCAACTGCCGTCCCTGACGGATGAAGAGCGGATCACCCAGTGCATGCCGTAAACGGGCAAGCGCGGCCGAGACCGCCGGCTGTGACAGGGCGAGCCTCTGTCCTGCCAGCGTAGTGGAGCGGGTGGCAAGCAGCGCATCGAGAACACGCAACAGGTTCAGATCGAAGGTTTTGAAATTCATGGGATTGATAGATATCATAATATCTATTGATTTCACATATTTTGATGATGTCCTCACACTCGACCCAGGTGGCGGTACGGCCACGAACAGGGAGAGGAAAGAGATATGAATGGAGTGGCGCGCGCGTTTTTTCTGGTCGCGATTCTGGCAGGGCTGTGTGGCATGGTCTGGGGTATCCAGATGTCAGCAAGTCAGGATCACACCCTGTCTCCGGCACATGGGCATCTGAACCTGCTGGGGTGGGTCAGCTGCTCGATCTTTGCCTTCTATTATCATCTGGTTCCGAGCGCCGCGGCGAACCCGCTGGCCCGGCTGCATTTCGGTCTGGTCGTGGTGGCGGTAGTCATGCTGGCGCCTGGCGTGGCGCTGGCGATCCAGGGCAAGACAGAGCTGTTGGCCAAGCTGGGCTCGGTCATCATGCTGGGGTCAATGCTGTTGTTCGGTTGGATCGTCCTGAAAGCCCCGGCACGGGTCGCCGCGACAGCCTGAAACGAAAAACGCCGCCCTCGCGGGGCGGCGTTTCCATCCGATAGGGCGCTGGTCAGGCGACGTCGAATTCCAGCGGTTTGATCTGATTGAAGAGGCCCGTTTCAGCCAGTTTCGCGCGAGCCTCGGCCGGTACAGGCTCATCCACATACAGAAGCGCGATTGCCTCACCGCCGGCGGCAGCCCGGCCAAGCGTGAAGTTGGCGATGTTGACGCCATTCTCACCCATGGTCTGGCCCAGCGTACCGATGATACCCGGTACGTCCTCGTTGGTGGTATAGAGCATATGCGCGCCGATTTCGGCATCGACATTGATGCCCTTGATCTGGATGAAACGCGGCTTGCCATCGCTGAACACGGTACCCGCGACTGAGCGTTCACGCTTGGCCGTCACTACGGTCACCTTGATATACCCGTCAAAAGCGCCCGATTTGTCCTGATTGGTAGTCGAGATCTGGATGCCGCGCTCTTTGGCGACAACAGGGGCCGAGACCATGTTCACCTCGGGGTTCGACTTTTTCATGATACCGGCCACTGTGGCGCAATTCAGCGCCGCCAGATTCATGGTCGATGCAGTCCCGTCATAGAGGATGTTGATGGCCTTGATCGGCTCGTCGGTCATCTGGCCGACAAAGCTGCCCAAATGGCCGGCCAGCTTGATCCAGGGGCCCATCACCTTGGCCTCTTCGGCGGTGACCGACGGCATGTTGAGCGCGTTTTCCACCGCGCCGGTCAGCAGATAGTTCGACATCTGCTCGGCCACCTGCAGGGCGACGTTTTCCTGTGCCTCGGTGGTGGCGGCTCCCAGATGCGGGGTGCAGACCACGTTGGGCAGGCCGAACAGCGGGTTTTCCTTGGCCGGTTCGACGCTGAACACGTCAAAGGCGGCGCCCGCCACGTGGCCCGATTGCAGCATCTCGGCCAGTGCTTCCTCGTCGACCAGACCACCGCGAGCGCAGTTGATGATACGGACGCCTTTCTTGGTCTTGGCCAGGTTCTCGCGGCCCAGGATGTCGCGGGTCTGATCGGTCAGCGGCACATGCAGGGTGATGAAATCGGCGCGTTTCAGCAGCTCGTCCAGCTCGACCTTTTCAACGCCCATCTTGTTGGCCTTTTCCTCGCCCAGGAAGGGATCATAGGCGATGACCTTCATCTTGAGGCCACGGGCACGGTCGCAGACGATACCGCCGATATTGCCCGCGCCGATCACGCCCAGGGTCTTGTTCGTGAGTTCGACACCCATGAACTTGGACTTTTCCCACTTGCCCGCATGGGTCGAGGCGCTGGCCTCGGGGATCTGGCGGGCCACGGCGAACATCATGGCGATGGCGTGTTCGGCGGTGGTGATCATGTTGCCAAAGGGCGTGTTCATGACGATCACCCCCTTTTTCGAGGCGGCGTCCTTGTCCACGTTGTCGGTGCCGATACCGGCGCGGCCGATAACCTTGAGGCTGGTCGCGTTCTCCAGGATCTTCTCGGTCACTTTGGTGGCCGAGCGGATGGCAAGGCCGTCATACTGGCCGATGACCTCGGCCAGCTTGTCCTTGTCCTTGCCAAGGTCGGGTTGGAAATCGACGTCAATCCCGCGATCGCGGAAGATCTGGACGGCAGCGTCGGAGAGTTTGTCGGAGATGAGTACTTTGGGGGCCATGTCTGCTGGTCCTTTGCAGGGGAATGGGGCGCTTATCGGTCCCTTGCGGGCCCTCTTCGCGAGGAGGCCCGCAAGGGCGGAAGAGCGTTATGCGGCTTGGGATTGTGCGTCGATCTCGGCTTGATAGGCCCAGGCGAGCCAAGGCAGCAGCGCGGCCACATCCGAGGTTTCTACCGTGCCGCCGCACCATATGCGTAAGCCTGCGGGCGCGTCGCGATAGGCGCCGATATCCAGCGCAACACCTTCGGCCTCCAGCCGCTTGGCAACCGCCTTGGCAAACGCTGCGCCATCCTGAATGCGGGCATCGGTGAATTTCAGGCAGACGCTGGTATTGGATCGCGTGGCTGCATCCTCGGCCAGGTTGGCGATCCAGTCATGTGCCTCGCAGAAATCGAAGATTGCCTGCGCATTGGCATCGGCCCGCGCGATCAGACCTTTCAGGCCACCGACCGAGCGTGCCCAGTCGAGCGCCAGCAGATAATCCTCGACCGCCAGCATCGAGGGGGTGTTGATCGTTTCGCCCTTGAAGATGCCTTCGATCAGCTTGCCGCCCTTGGTCATGCGGAAGATCTTGGGCAGCGGCCATGCGGGGGTGTAGCTTTCCAGCCGCTCCACCGCGCGCGGGCTCAGCACGATCATGCCATGCGCAGCCTCGCCGCCCAGAACTTTCTGCCAGGAGAAAGTGGTCACATCCAGCTTGTCCCAGGGCAGGTCCATGGCAAAGGCGGCGCTGGTAGCGTCGCAGATGGTCAGGCCCTGACGGTCGGCGGCGATCCAGTCGCCATTCGGGACACGCACGCCCGAGGTGGTGCCGTTCCAGGTGAACACGACATCATTGTCGAAATCCACCGAGGCGAGATCGACGATCTGGCCATAGTCGGCGGTCTTGACCTCGGCATCCAGTTTCAGCTGTTTCACCACATCAGTGACCCAGCCGGCGCCAAAGCTTTCCCAGGCCAGCATCTCGACCTTGCGGGCACCCAAGAGCGACCACAGCGCCATCTCAACGGCGCCGGTATCCGAGGCGGGAACGATGCCGATGCGATAGTCAGCGGGGATCCCCAGAATCTCGCGCGTGCCTTCGATGGCGGCCTTCAGCTTGTCCTTGCCGATGGCGGCACGATGCGAGCGGCCCAGCGCGGCACCGGCAAGCTTGGAGACATCGAAGACGGGGGGTTTGGCACAGGGGCCAGAGGAAAACCGCGGATTGACCGGCCGCGTTGCCGGTTGGTCGATAGTCATTGGTGTTACCCTTACAGATATACGCCCCTCGTTGGGGAGGGGTGTCCCGCCGCAACAGCTAGTCCGCCGCATTGCGGCGCGCAAGCGAAATAGATGTCGAAAATCGCCGCTTTGATATTTGATTGCGACCTTTGTGACTACGATCGGAAACTTGCGTTTCGTCTTAAGGAAATCGCGGGCTAGGGCAGGGCGTCTGGATGCGACATTCAGGGCGGGGTGAGATGTTCAAGTTTTTACAGTGGGTTAATGGATGGACGCGCGCCGGATAAGGGCCGGGCTGTGGCGCGCGGCGTTAACTCGGGTGGGGCTGGCAGAGATTTCATGCCTGCGCTATGGCGGTTCCGAGCCAAAGGAGATACCCCATGTATGTCGCCACGCTGTTGACCAACCCTTCCAATGCCCGTCTAGACCCGGCGCTGGTCGATGCGCTGCGCAATGCCTGGGGCGGCGGCGATGCGGTCTGGCTGAGCCCCGATGAAGCGGCGGAATTCATGCTTTCAGCCCTTCCCGACAATCGCTGGCAGGTCTGGGACGATCTTCAGGCGTTGGGTGTCGATCTGGTGGTGCAACCCGCAGAAGGTCGCAAAAAGCGGATGCTGCTGGCGGATATGGACAGCACCATGATCCAGCAGGAGTGCATTGACGAACTGGCCGACGAGGCCGGGGTCGGCGAGCGGGTCAAGGAGATCACCGCCCGCGCGATGAACGGCGAACTGGATTTCGAGGGCGCGCTGCTGGAGCGTGTGGACCTGTTGCGCGGGCTGGACGAGGCGGTGATCGGCCATGTGCTCGATACTCGCATCACCCTGATGCCGGGTGGGCGCGCGCTGGTGGCGACCATGCGCGCCAATGGCGGCTATGCGGCGCTGGTCTCGGGCGGGTTCACCGCCTTTACCGCCCAAGTGGCCGCGCAACTGGGCTTTGACGAGAATCGCGCCAATACGCTGTTGGCCGCTGGTGGCAAGCTGACCGGCGATGTGGGGCGCCCGATCCTGGGCCGTCAGGCCAAGGTCGATGCGCTGGAGCAGATCACGGCACGTTTGGGCCTGTCCGAACAGGATGTGATCGCGGTGGGCGACGGCGCCAACGATCTGGGCATGCTGGGCCGCGCCGGAACCGGCGTTGCCCTGCACGCCAAACCTTCGGTCGCGGCCAAATGCGAGGTACGCATCAACCACGGCGACCTGACCGCGCTGCTGTTTGTTCAGGGCTATGCAAAGGCGGATTTCGTCGCGGCTTGATCTGCCGCTTGCATTATTAACGTAAATGTTAAACAATGCGGTCATGACCCAACTTCTGGCCGCATTCTCGGCTTTGTCCGACCCGACCCGCTTCGCCATCGTCGAGCAACTGATGGCCGAGGGCGAATTGCCCGCGGGTGATCTGGTCGAGGGCAAGGGCATGTCGGGCGCCGCCGTGTCACGCCATCTGAAGCTGTTGCGCCAGGCCGGGTTGGTCCGCCAGCGCATCAATGGCACCCAGCGGCTTTATTCCGTGGCTCCCGAAGGGCTTCGCGCGATTGCCGACTGGACGATCTCGAATCGCACCTTTTGGGAGGGCAGCCTGGACCGTCTGGCCGCCGCAATCGAAAGCGACAAGACATGGCCGACCTGAGACTGGAACGCGAATTCGCCGTCACGCCCGAGGCCCTGTTCGCCTGGGTCAGCGATGGCGCGAAACTGTTGCAATGGTGGGGGCCCGAGGGGCTGCATGTGCCTGCAGATCAGCATGACCTCGATTTCACTCGGCTGGGGCCGTGGTTCTCGGTCATGGTGAATGGCGCAGGCGACCGATACAAGGTCTCGGGGTATGTTACCCATGTGAAACCGCCCCATTCGGTGGGCTTTACCTGGGGCTGGCATGACGATGACGACCGGCGCGGGGCGGAAAGCCATGTAATGTTTATCGTCGAACCCTGCGCCAAGGGTGCGCGATTGATCCTGGACCACCGCGAACTGGGCGATGACGAGATGAGCCTGCGTCACGAGGCGGGCTGGACCTCGTCGTTGCGCAAGCTCGAGGCGGAACTCGCCTGACCATCTGTTTCGCGACCAAAGGAAAGGAAAGCGACATGCCTGATTTCATCTTTGCCTATCATGGCGGCAAGACGCCCGAAACGCCCGAGGAAGGCGCCGAGGTCATGGCCGCATGGCAGGCCTGGTTCGGTAGCATGGGTGATGCGGTCGTGATCCCCGGCAACCCGGTTGGCCTGTCCAAGACGGTCAGCGCCGCAGGCGTGGCCGACGATGGTGGCGCCAATCCGCTCTCGGGCTATACCGTGGTACGCGCCGCCGATATCGGTGCCGCCACCGACATGGCCAAGGGTTGTCCGATGGTTGTGTCGGGCAACGGCACCGTCGAGGTGGCCGAGATCATCGAGATGTGATCGGCGTCAGAACCGCAGCTCGGCCGTGGCGCGGATGCTGCCGCAGTCGATGCCGCGCCGGTTCAGGATGGGTGCATCCAGCCGCTTGAGGGTGGCCGGATGTGCCGGGTCCAGCACGCCGAGACCGACCAGAATTGCCGCAATCGCGCATTCGCTGGCCCGGGTGGCACCATCGACGATCTTGAGCGCCACGCCCAGACGTTGCTCGGGCAGGATGGCGACGAACACCGCCTCGGCCCCGGTCTTGATCGCGGCGCGCCCACCCATGGCGCGCATCAACTCGGTGCAGGCGCGGCCTTCGCCCGCGACCAGTTCGGGATGTTTCATCATGGCTTCGGTCAGCTGCGCGGCCGCCTGGCTTTGCCGGTCAGAGCGGTCGCGGGCCGAGGCGAACCAAGCCATCGCACGCGCCAGTCCCGTCAGGCTGGTGGCAAAGTTGGGGGCGGAACAGCCGTCGATCCCGTAGCCCGGGCTGGATTCGCCCGTGACCTCTTCAAAAGCGGCCAAGGCGGCCTGCTGCACCGGGTGATCGATCTCGTGGTACTCGGGTCCGGCCTCCAGATGACGCCCCAGCGTCAGAAAGCCCGCATGCTTGCCGGAGCAATTGTTATGCAGTTGGCAGGGGGTCTCATAGGCGCGGATCAGCCGCTCATGTTCGGGCCGGTCATCGGGATCCTGCGGCCCGCAGCGCAGGTCGTCTTCGCCCAGCCCCAGCTGCCCAAGCCAATCATTCACCCTATGGGTATGGATCGCAGCACCGTTATGCGAGGCGCAGGCCAGCGCCATCTGTTCCGAATTCAGCCCATACTTGGCCGACGCACCCGAAGACAATAGCGGCAGCGCCTGGATCATCTTCGAGGACGAGCGTGGATACATCACCAGCCCCGGATCACCCCAGCTGCGCACCACCTGGCCGCTGCCGTCGCAGATCACCGCATGCCCCAGATGTACGCTTTCCAACAGCGCACCGCGCCAGACCTCGGCCATCGGTATCGGTCGCGTCATCCTGCCCCCCATTAGAAATCTGCGCGAATTCTCGCCAATCGCCCTTTCGTCCGTGGCGAAACCTGCGCTATTGTGTCTATGTCGGCAATCGACAGGATGCGCAAGCCAGACGGATCGGCAAAACTCCGCAAATGCATCCTGTGATGGAATTGAGGTAAAGGTCAGCTGGAGGGCTGAACAGATGGGATCGAAACTTGTCCGCGCGATTGCGGGCCTGTGTCTGGCCGGAACGGCCGCCACCACCAGCGTATCCGCGCAGCAGAGCGAAAGCACCAACCGGGTCGCGTCCAAGACCGATTGGAGCGTCTTCGTCGAGGACAATCCGACCGAATGCTGGAGCGTGTCGGCGCCGAAGGAAACCGTGAACACCCGCGGGGGCAGCGTCGTTTCGGTGCGCCGCAGCGACATCCTGTTGATGGTGTTCTTTCGGCCCAAGGCCGGGGTCAAGGGGCAGGTCACCTTTACCGGCGGCTATCCTTTCGCGCCCGGATCGACGGTCAATCTCAACGTGGGCGGCACCGAGTTCGAACTGATCACCGAGGGCGAATGGGCCTGGCCGGCAACCGCCGCCGACGATGCCAAGATCGTGGCGGTAATGAAGCGCGGCACCGACGCGGTGCTGACTGCCCGTTCGGCGCGCGGCACCCAGACCAAGGATACCTTCTCGCTGCTGGGCTTTACGGCAGCTGTCGAAGATGCCGAGAAACGCTGCGGAGGGTAAGTGGCCCGCCGTCGGTCCGTGTATGAGGATGTGATATGCGACGGGTTCAATTCGCGTTTGTGCTTGCGCTGGCACCGCTGGCGGCCGCCGCCGATCCTACGCTCGAATGCAGCGATGCAGGCAGCCAGGTCGAGATTGGCGCCTGCGTTTCCGAAATGAGAGATCGTGTCGAGGGTGCGCTGGCCGTCGCGCTCGACATTGCCCGCGGTTCGGCGGGTGAACTTGATGAAGTCACCGGGCGCAAGGTCGCACTTCCCGCGCTTGAAACTGCGCAATTGGCCTGGGTCACCTATCGCGACGCGCATTGCGATGCAGTTGGTGCCAGCTTTGGCGGCGGCTCGGGCACCGGCATCGCGATCACTTCCTGCCAGATCGAACTGGGCCGCGCCCGGACCCGCGACCTGATGGCGATGGCGCGGTAACTCAACTCTTCATTTCGCCAAAAATACTCCGGGGGGAGCGGCTCTGCCGCGATGGGGGCAGCGCCCCTTGCCGCATTATCCCAAACGACCAGCGGCAAAGAGGGCGCGAAATCTTTTGATCTTCGCGCGCTTTCCTATATAGAGGCGCATCCATCGCCTCAGACCCCATCAGCCGCCGAGTGCACCCATGTCCGTCAAAGCACCGATCACCCAGGATGTCGTCACCATCCCCCGCAAGCTGCCCGAAGGCCGGATCAACCTGGTCGGGCTGACCCGTGACCGGATGCGCGAGGTGTTGATCGAACACGGCACGCCCGAGAAACAGGCCAAGATGCGGGTGGGCCAGATCTGGCAGTGGATATATCAATGGGGTGTGCGCGATTTCGATGCGATGACCAACCTTGCCAAGGCCTATCGCGCGCAACTGGCCGAGCATTTCACCATCGAAATCCCCGAGGTGATCACCCGTCTGGTGTCCGAGGACGGCACCCGCAAATACCTGGTCCGCATTGCAGGCGGGCATGAGGTCGAGGTGGTCTATATCCCCGAAGAGGATCGCGGCACGCTATGCATCTCGTCGCAGGTGGGTTGCACGCTGACCTGCTCGTTCTGCCATACCGGCACCCAGAAACTGGTGCGCAACCTGACCGCCGCCGAGATCGTGGGCCAGGTGATGATGGCGCGCGACGATCTGGGCGAATGGCCCGTTCCCGGCGCGCCCAAGGACGAAACTCGCCTGCTGTCCAACATCGTTCTGATGGGCATGGGCGAGCCGCTCTATAATTTCGACAACGTGCGCGATGCGATGAAGATTGCGATGGACCCCGAAGGTATCCAGCTGTCGCGCCGCCGCATCACGCTGTCGACCAGCGGCGTGGTGCCAGAAATCGCGCGCACGGCCGAGGAAATCGGCTGTCTGCTGGCGATCTCGTTCCATGCCACCACGGACGAGACCCGCGATGTGCTGGTGCCGATCAACAAGCGTTGGAACATAGAGAAGCTGCTCTCTGCGCTGGCCGCATATCCGAATGCCTCGAACTCCGAGCGGATCACGTTCGAATACGTGATGCTGGACGGGGTGAATGACAGCGACGCGGATGCCCATCGTCTGCTCGACCATATCCGGCGGCACAAGATCCCGGCCAAGATCAACCTGATCCCGTTCAACGAATGGCCCGGCGCACCTTACAAGCGTTCGTCAAACAACCGCATTCGGGCATTTGCCAACATCATCTATCAGGCGGGCTATGCCGCGCCGATCCGCAAGACGCGCGGTGACGATATCATGGCTGCCTGTGGGCAGCTCAAATCGGCTACCGAACGGGCGCGCAAGTCGAAGAAGCAGATCGAGGCCGAGACCGGCCTTTGATTCCCGTGGTGATTTCGGGTTGGTGATAGGCTAGGCTCGGGTGAATAGCTTCAAGAGGTTTCGCCATGTCCCGTCGCCTGCTTTCGATCGCCGCGCTTCTGGCCGGCAATGCCATTGGACTGCTGCTTGCCGCGCTGCTGCTCGATGGCTTCTCCATCGCGCCGCTGTCGCTGGTTGTCGTGGTCATCGTCTTCAGTCTGATCCAGGCCCTGGCCGAGCCGCTGATCCGCCGCCTGAGCGCGCGCAACCTGCCCGCACTTCAGGGCGGTATCTCGTTGGTGGTCATCTTCGTAGGCCTTCTGGTCACCGAACTGGTGACCTCGGGCCTGGTGGTGGGCGGTATCTCGAACCTGCTGGCCGCGACCCTGCTCGTGTGGCTCGGCGCGCTGGCCGCAGGCATCCTGCTGCCGATCTATGTGTTCAAGAGCCTGCGAGAGCCGAAGGCCTGATCTCAGAGCGTATCGAGCGCATCGCGCAGGGACTGCCACAGTTCCTCGACCGGCTCGCAGCCGACTGACAGGCGCACGAATCCCGGCGCCACCGCGTCGCCCCAGCGCGCGCGCCGCTCGGCCGAACTGTGCACGCCGCCAAACGAGGTCGCCGGACGCAAAAGCGGGCAGCCATTGATGAAGCGCTCCGCCTTCTCCTCGCTGCCCAGATCCAGCGAAAGAAGAAAGCCGAACCGCCGCATTTGGGCCTGCGCCAGGTTTTGCGCCGGATCACCCGGCAGACCGGGATAGCGAAGGGCGCTCACCGCCCGGTGTTCAGCCAATCGCGGCGCCAAGGCTTCGGCGTTTCGGCACATACGGTCGAATCTCACCTCCAGCGTCTCCAGCCCGCGATGCAGCAGCCAGGCCTCGTGCGGACCCGGGATCGCGCCCGAGATGCGGCGCCAGTCCTCTACCGCCTGCATCAGCCCGGCATCGCGGCTGGTCACATGCCCCAGCAGCAGGTCGGAATGGCCGCCCATCGCCTTGGTATCCGATGCGACTACGATGTCGATGCCCAGATCCAGCGGCCGCTGGCCCAGAGGTGTCATCGTGGTGTTGTCGCAGATGGTGATGCCACCGGCTGCCCGCACCGCACCGGCGACGGCGGCAAGGTCGATCAGGTCCAGCCCCGGATTGGACGGCGTTTCCAGAAACACCACGTCGAAGCCACCAAATCCGCCCTCGGCAAAGCTGGCGGTGGGCCGTTCCTCGACAATCACCCCCAAAGGCCGCAGGTAACCGTCGGCCAGCAACCGGGTGACATAATAGCCATCCGCTGGGATCAAAAGGCGCTGTCCGGCCTTGATCGTGGCAAACAGCGCGGCCGAAATCGCGCCCATGCCCGAGGGAAACACCCGGCAGGGCGCCCCTTCAAGATGCTCGAGCGCATGTTCCAGCGCTACCCAGGTGGGATTGTCCGCACGGCCGTAGCTGTTGCTGCCATCGGGCGCGCCCGGCAGGTGATACATCGAGCTTTGCACCAGCGGCAGCGCCACCGGATCGCCCTTGTCGATCCCGTTGCCGCGCAAATGCAGAAAGGCACCCATCCGAGGTGTCCCGTGATCGCCATGTTCCATTGTCGCCCTCCCGCGTGCCAGTCAATCCGCGATCTAGCACCGCTGCGCGCACCGGCAAAGCAAAGAGATGACCACACCTTCATTTCGCCGGAAATACTCCGGGGGAGTCACCGCAGGTGACGGGGGCAGCGCCCCCCCCCCCCGCTTGCCAGCAAAGGGTTTGCCTCGAATTTTCCTCATTCACGATGAATTTCCGCCCCGATCAACAGTCAGTTTCGAAATCAGCAACAAAGCCATGGAGGACAGAAAATGGCACAGGCAGATATCGGTGGCGCAATGATCGAGGCGGGGGTTCTGGACCTGCTGCACCGCGAACGCGCCAAGGCGCTCAGCGCGCGCGAATGGAGATTCCGGCTGATGGGTTATGGCTATGCCATCAAGGACGTGCAGGGCGCGCAGGTGGTCACCCGGTTGCCGCAGGGCGTCGAGCTGGGCGTGCTGCCCGCAGAATTCGCCTGATCCGACCAGACCGCCCTATCGCCCCGGGATCGCATCGCGGGGCGGCGCGGGCTCCCAGTTGTCGATAATTTCGACCGCCTCCTGAGCGGTGTCGACAAAGCGGAACAGGTCCAGATCCTCGGCCGAGATGGTGCCGGCATCCGCCAGCGCCCGCCAGTTGATCACCCGTTCCCAGAAATCGCGCCCGAACAGCAGGAACGGCACCCGCTCCATGCGCCCGGTCTGGATCAGGGTCAGCGATTCAAACAGCTCGTCCAGCGTGCCGAAGCCGCCCGGGAAGATGGTGATCGCCCGCGCGCGCATCAGGAAATGCATTTTGCGGACGGCAAAGTAGTGAAAGTTGAAGCTGAGCTCGGGCGTCACGAACAGGTTTGGCGCCTGTTCATGCGGCAACACGATATTCAGCCCGATCGAGCAGCCGCCCGCGTCCTTGGCGCCCCGATTGCCGGCCTCCATCACGCCGGGGCCGCCGCCGGTTACAATCACCAGTTCCTTGCAGCCTGACTCCTTCGACTTCTCGGTGATCAGCCGGGCAAACTCGCGCGCCTCGTCATAGTATTCCGACAGCTCCGCCAGGGTCTGGGTGCGCGCGGTGTGCTTTTTCGCCGGTTCCGGGATCCGTGCCCCGCCGAACATCACCACGGTCGAGGTTATGCCGCGCTCGGCCATCATCATCTCGGGCTTGAGCAATTCCAGTTGCAACCGCACCGGGCGCAGTTCGTCCCGGCACAGGAAATCCTCGTCGGCAAAGGCCAGTTTATAGGCGGGCGAGCGCGTCTGCGGCGTATCGGGCACATGGCTGGCCGTCGAGCGGTCGGTATGGGCGTCACGAAACGGGCTCTGACGATCGTCTCTCATCTGCGGGCTTCCCTGCTTGCGTCTTTGCCCCACAGCTATAGGGTTCGCGGGGCAAGCGCCAGAGGCGGGTGGTGAAGAGGGTATGAGAATGGATTGGAAAGCAGAGATCACAGCGGCGGCGGCACGAATTGACGGGCATGTGCAAGTGACCCCGGTGATGGAGACGCGCGGATTTGGCCTGTCATATCCGCTCAGCCTGAAGCTGGAACAGATGCAGCATACCGGCAGTTTCAAGGCGCGCGGGGCCTTCAATACCCTGCTGTCCAGCGACGTGCCCGCGGCCGGGGTGGTGGCTGCCTCGGGTGGCAATCACGGTGCGGCGGTGGCCTTCGCCGCCCGCGCGCTTGGCCATCAGGCCAAGATCTTCGTGCCCGAGATGGCAGGCCCCGCCAAGATCGCCCTGATCCGGGATGCCGGCGCCGATCTTGCGGTGGTGCCGGGCGAATATGCCAATGCGTTGGCCCTTGCACAGGCGCATGAAGCTGCGACTGGTGCGATGCAGATCCATGCCTATGACGCGCCCGCGACCGTGGCGGGGCAGGGTACCTGTTTCGCCGAATGGGACGCGCAGGGGCTAGAGGCCGATACCGTTGTGATCGCGGTTGGTGGGGGTGGGCTCGTAGCTGGTGCGCTGGCCTGGTGGCAGGGCGCACGCAAGGTGGTCGCGGTCGAGCCCGAAACCTCCTGCGCCTTGAATGCCGCGCTGGCCGCCGGCCTGCCGGTCGATGTCGAGGTTTCGGGTATCGCCGCCAATGCGTTGGGCGCGCGGCGGATCGGCGAAATCTGTTTCGGTCTCGCGCAGGGGGGCGCCCAGTCGGTCCTGGTTCCGGATGCGGCCATCGCGACGGCCCAGCGCGCGCTCTGGTCCGAGCGGCGGGTTCTGGTCGAGCCAGCGGGCGCAACTGCGCTTGCGGCGCTGATGTGTGGCGCCTATCGGCCCGAACCGGGTGAACGTGTGGCCGTCCTGGTTTGCGGTGGCAATATCGCCCCGGATCCCTTTGCCGGGTGATGATTGCGGCTTGCGCTGGTTGTACCCGGGATCTTTATTAAAATTCCTGACGGCAACCATCGCCGACACGTTCTAAGCGCGGCTCAGCCAGCGGATTATGACCGGCGCCCTGCCAGCGGACGAGAAGCTGCGTCAGGACCATATCGCGCGTGCCTTTGATGCCAGTCATGTGCCGGCGCGCGAGGGGCTGCTGAGGCTCGAGGGGCCTGGGCTGGCGCAATTCGTACCGTCCGACATGCTGCTCACCTATGGCATGGCACCCTTTGTGGCCGATGTTGCTGGTTCTGGCGAATCTCGCTCCCCATCCCGAAAGCGTTCCGATCAATGCGTTGCTCCCGATCAAAGGCATGCGGCTGGCACAACGGTTGGCGGGCGTTCGGATTTCAGCGCAGCCGAGCCGGCACTGTGCTTTCTGGCGGGGGCCAATTCGGTGTTCTATAGCGACGTGTTGCTGACCGCGCCCAATGCCGGGACCGGCGCCGATCCCGAGATGTTCGCCGCGCTGGGGGCGCTGGAAGACGCACAAGGCCGCAATCGGGCCCGGGCGCGTCGCATTGCGCCTTGGTCCGCGCTTGCGTATAGGCGAAACCAACGTGACGCATTCATCAGGGAGCAAGACCTCATGTCCAACCAAGAGCTGGAAGCCGCCATCGAGGCCGCGTGGGACGCGCGCGACAGCATCACACCCGCCACCACAGGCGCCACTCGCGAGGCGATCGAGGACACGCTGGCCGCGCTGGACAGCGGCGCGCTGCGGGTGGCCGAGAAACAGGCCGATGGCAGCTGGCACGTGAACCAATGGGCCAAGAAGGCGGTGCTGCTGGGCTTTCGCATCAAGGATATGGAAATCCAGTCGGGCGGCCCGCAGGGCGGCGGCTGGTGGGACAAGGTCGACAGCAAGTTTGCAGGCTGGGGCGAGAACCAGTGGAAGGCCGCCGGGTTCCGTGCCGTGCCCAACTGCGTGGTGCGCAAGTCGGCCTATATCGCACCGGGCGTGGTGCTGATGCCGTCCTTCGTCAACCTAGGGGCCTATGTGGACAGCGGCACCATGGTCGATACCTGGGCCACGGTGGGCAGCTGTGCCCAGATCGGCAAGAACGTGCACCTGTCGGGCGGTGTCGGTATCGGTGGCGTGCTGGAGCCGATGCAGGCTGGGCCCACCATCATCGAGGACAATTGCTTCATCGGGGCGCGTTCCGAAGTGGTCGAAGGCTGCATCATCCGCGAAGGCTCTGTGCTGGGCATGGGCGTCTATATCGGCCAGTCCACCAAGATCGTCGACCGCGAGACTGGCGAGGTCATGTATGGCGAGGTGCCGCCATATTCGGTGGTGGTCTCGGGTTCGATGCCGTCGACTGGCGGTGTCAGCCTCTATTGCGCGGTGATCGTCAAGCGGGTGGATGAGCGGACCCGGTCGAAAACCGGCATCAACGAGTTGCTGCGGGATTGACCTGCCGACAAGTCGCATCAGGTTCGGCCGTGGCGCAAAGGTGCCGCGGCCTTTTTGTTTTCCATCAGGCCCGCATGAGCGCGCGAACTTCATAGCTGCGTAATGCCGGGCGCGCGGCGGGACCGTAGCCGTAATCTGGCGCTGACAAATCGGGCATCAGTCGCAGGATTTCGCTGCGCGTGGCGGTATCGAAGGCCCCGATGGACATGTCGCCGGGATGATAGCTTTCGCTTTCCAGCCCGTTGGCCCAGATCACTTCGTGCCGGTCGAACAGAAGATGCACATAGGTCACCGGCAGCCCGTCCGAGCACCGTTTGATATCTCGTCCGTTCACAAGGTCCTTGGCCTTGACCAGAACCTCGCGAGACCCGAACAGCAGCTCGGAGCGCGACATCTCCAGCATCACGCGGTGGTTGGGTGAGACCGCGACCGGGCCATGCCGCCCCAGCGCGTTGCGCTGGATCAGAACCGGCGCGTCGATCCCCTTGGACAGGCGGGTCGTGCGACCGATCCAGCGCAATGGCTGGGGGCCGTTGTCGCGGGTCATCACGAGATCTCCGACCTCAAGCTTCTCGACCGGAACACGGCCATTGAGGACCCGGATAGGGGTGCCCGCGACGAAACAGGGTGTAGTCTTGACCGTGACGAAACCGGTATCAGTGTTGCCGGCTGAATCGGTCACCTCGTAAGAAAAGGAATTGCTGCTTTCCTCGGACCCATCGGAAACGATGGTGAATGTCCCGTCGGGGTTCAGCAGGATCGTCTCTCCCGTCGGCAGGGTCACAGTATCCCCCGCCGATACCGGCTGCCCGTTGATCTTGGTAATGGTCAGCGTGCCGCCCACGGAAGAGCTGTCGTTGGCCAGAACGTCAACGGTTTCCGCATTGCCACCAGTGATTTCGACACTGTCATCCTCGGCGATCAGGGCGGTCTGGATCGAGTCGCCGGCAATCAGCAGGTTCGAATCATAGGCACCGTCGCCACTGTCCGCGATCGCGATCTTGATCGTGTTGACCTCGCCGGGATTGACCGGCGCCTTGAGCGTCAGGGTCACGGTGAACCCGTCCATCTCGGTATTGGCGATCTCGCCCGAGGCCGGATTGTCGACATAGAGATTTGAGTTCGACTGATCGTTGATACTGTCGATCGTGATGTCGCCGTCACCGACCGTCAGTTCGGCCTTCACGCCGTTCACCCAGATACCGACCGCATCGTTGAAACCGGACCCCACATATTCCAGATATTCCTCAGACGAGAACACCACCTGCATGGTCAGGGTCGATCCTTCGGGGATGAAGCTGGCCTCGAACACAGACGCGTCATAGGTCTGCGCGCCCGCCATCTCGGACAATTGCGCGTCACCTGCAAGGCCGTGATTGGTACTGGTGCCCGCCGACACGTTCGCGTCGCCCGAACTGTTGGTGATCGAGGTGGCGTTGCCGGTGGACAGGATCACCCCGCTGTCGGACGGTGTGATGTCGGGCGCGACGATATCTCCGTTCGAATAAATGCCTGAGGCTGACGTGGCCCCCGTATAGCTGGCTGTTACCACCTCTATCCCCGAGCCAAACATGGCATCCGCCATGTCCGTGGCAGATGCTGAAGTATCGATGGGAAGTTCACTGGCTGTAGGCATGTTGGGCGGGCCTTGCTGATTGTCGTCTCCCCGGCCTATCCCGTTGACCCTTTCCGTGCTCTTACCAACGGCTGGTGCGATGTCTGGTATTCTTGGAAAAATGTCCGCATCTGTCGGGCGTTGACCTGCCGATTGGCGCAGGCTAAGGCGGCAGCATGGAAAAGCCCGCCAAACAATCCCGCCAGCAAGTCTATACCCTTGTCGTCCAGATCGGGCGCAAGTCCGGTGACGGCCTGCCTGACGGGGCAACCGGCGCGGCGTTGATGTGTTATGCCAGCGGCGTGGACGAGGCCGAAGCGGTACGCGAAACGGTGGCGATTCTGAAACAGGCCGACACCGCGCCGCTGGATGTCACCGGATACGGCACGCTCGAAGAGCGCGAGGCGCAGGGTCACGAGATCGATACGGAAGAGCGTGCGCTGATGCAGCGGGCGCTGGACGAAAATGCCGTCATCGTGGCCCAGATGACACCGTTTTTCGACGACGACGAGGCGGCGGGCTGAGGCGGATCAGTTCCGGCGCCCGAACCACTTGCGGTAAAGTTGGTCATAAGTGCCATCCTCGCGCAGGGCGAGCAGCGCCTGATTGACGTCTTCAACCCGGCTTGATCCGGTTGGAAATGCGATCCCGTAGTTCTCGCGCAGAAACACCGACCCGGTAGTGACGGCCTTGCCCTTGCCCTGATGCGAAGCATAGTATGACAGGATCGGCGCGTCGAACACCAATGCGTCGAGCGCGCCTTGTTCAAAGGCGGTGAGCATCTCGTCAAGGTTCGAGAAAGCGGCAAATCCGATGTCACGACGATTGAGGAAGCCGGCGGCGGTGGAGCCTTCGATGGTGCCGACCTCTTGCCCGTAGAGATCGTTGACCGAGTTCACCGAGCCGCTGATCGCCTCGACGGTCATGACCGAGGTGATGCGCGCGGTGAAGACCGAAACCACGAAAAGCGAGGAGATCACCAGCACAACGCCGAACAGCCGGCCAAAGGCGGTGCGCGGCACGCGTTCCTCGAACCCGCCATTGACGACGAGGTTCAGCGCCCACCAGAAAGAGGGAAACCAGGCTTCGTGCAGCTTGCGATCGAAATAGGGCTGCGCGCGCCGCTCGAAATACCACATCAACATACCGCCGGTCAGCAGGATGAAGAAGGCTGCGCCGATGGCCATGAACAGGTCGCGGGACAACAGCGCCCTCAGGAGCGATGAACCGGCATTGGTCTCGGACGGCACCAGAATCTGGAGCCCGGATTCAAAGATCGGTTGGCTGAAATCCATCTCGGTCTCGCGCGCGGCGGTGATTGAGATATTGGCGATTGCCATATCCGCCTCTCCGTCGATAACGGCGGTCAGCATGTCCGGGAACTTGTCCTTGCGGTCCAGCGTGTAGGTCCAGCCAAGCTTGTTGGCCAACGCCGAGAGCAGATCGATCGAAAAACCGGTCTCTGTCCCATCCTCGACAAAAGAGAAGGGAGGACGCGTGACCGTGGCGACGTTCAGCGACTGCGCCAACAGCACTTGCGGCCACAATCCCAGGGCCAGGCAGACAGAGATGAGGAGCTTGCGCATGGGTTTGGTGTTTTCCGGTTTTTTGCCCCATACCCCAGCCGGGTCCTTCAAACAAGGTGACCCCGTGGTCAGCTTCGGTCATGGCAAGGGGAAAAGCCGGGCTTGCTTCCCGTCGGGCGTGCTAACTGTCGAGTCCGCCCGCGCCCGTCATGCGCAAGGGCCGAACCTTGAGCATCATCCGGTTCGGATCAGGCGACGCGTGCCTCGGCCAGGATGCGGGCGTCAAACGCGCGCAGAACATGATGGCTCGGGCGGCCATGATCGGGCAGGCGGCTGCGCTCGATCCCGGCAAGCACGCTGGCGGCCAGATGAAGCGGCTTGCGGTGCAGACGACCGATGAACAGGCTTTCGGCCAGCGCCCCGGCGGTGACCATTGCTTCGTTGGTGGGCAGCAGCAATTGCGCATAGGTAGCGGTCAGGCCAGCGCGCGCGGGCAGGACAGAATGCCCGCCGGTCAGATGGCGGGCGGGCACCAGCACCGATTCTCGGCCAAACAGGTATTCCACCTCGGTTCCCGAGAGCAAAAGTCGCTGTGCGGGCGCGGCCTGGATGTCCTGTCTCAGACCGAAATAGGGCCGGCGGATCGTCAGGGGCCGGGTGCTGCCGAAGGCGGGCATCGTGCGGCTGACCCGGTGCAGGACCGGAACCGCCTCGCCGCTGGCGACGATCACCGTGTCGCCGCGCCGGATCCGCGACAGGGGCCGGTATCCTTCTGGTGTTGCGATCGGCGTTTCCGGGTGCAGCGAAGGCATCGGGCCCACGGGTTCGATTTCGCTCGACAACGCGAAATAGACCAGTTCGGGGGCAGTGAAACGGTGCGGGCCGTCCCGAAACAGCATCCGCAGATCACCGACGCGCAGCGGGCTGGGGGCCTCGACCTCGATCAGATGCGCATATTCGCGTTCGTCATGTTCCAGGGCCAGCCATCCGGCACGGGCCGGTGCATCCCAGGCATAGCTGAGCCGCAAGGTGTCGATGCGCCCGGTATCGGCCACGTTCAGAACCTGATGCAGGACCGAGCCGCCCTGATTGACGATCAGTATCAGCCCGCCACCCGGGATCGCCTGCAATGACAGGTGAAATGGCCAGGCGCCGCCGCGGTCGAACTGCAACAGGATTCGCGGACGCTGGGCGTTTGGAAGCCGGGTTTCAAACACAAGGGTGCCGCGAACCATGAGGTCGTCTTCATGGGTGCCGACCAAGCAAGGCGCATTTGCCGAGGCGCCAAGCCCCTCAGGGCGGAAATGTTCGTTCTCGGGGGCGGAAACGGCGATCCATCCCATGTCAGGCCACCTTTGCCGATGTGAGCAGAAGCTCGGTTTCGTATTTGCGCAGGATCCGACGGGCGGCTGGGCCGTAACCCTGGCCGGTGGCCGTGTCGAGTTCGGGGAAAAGCGTTCGGATCTCGGTCAAGGTCTCGGGCTCGAACAGATGCGTGGTTTGCGGGCCGGGTAGGAAGCTTTCGCTCGCCAGTCCCTTGGAGTAAATCACCTCGTGATTGTCGAACATCACGTGGACATAGGTGACGCGCCCGCCGGGCATGAAACGGATCCGGCGCCCATCTACCAGATCCTTGGCGGCGACCAGAACCTCGCGTTCGCCGAACAGCAGCTCGCTCAGGCTGTCGCTGATGAGGATGCGGTGCTGTGGCGAGACCAGGAGGTCACGTTGGGCGCCATAGGTTCCGGCGCGGATCAGGATGGGGGCGAAATCGCCCTCGGCGTCAACTGTACGCTCGCCGACCCAACGCACTTCTTGCGGGCCATTGTCGCGGGTGAGCACCTGGTCGCCCGGCGTCAGTCGCTCGACCAGGCGCTCGCCATAGGGGGTGTCGATCAGCGTCCCTGCCACGAAACAGGGGATCGCGTTGACGTTGACGATGCCGGTGTCGGTCTGTGTGCCGTTGGTCACCGTGTAGGTGAAATTGAAATGCTCGACATCGCCATCGCCTGTCACGGTGATGGTGCCATCGGCGTTGAGCATTACGGTCTGCCCGGTGGCCAGCGTGATCGTGCTGCCCGCGGTGACGGGAATGCCGTTCAGGTGGGTGATGGTCAGGGTGGCGCCCGAGTGGTTGATATCGTTGTCCAGGATATCCATCGTGACACTGCCGCCGGGATAGATCGTGCTGTGATCGGCGACCGCGACCAGCCGGGTTTGCACGCTGTTGGCGGCGATCAGCAGGTTAGAATCGTAGTTGCTGTCGGACACGTCGGCGACCCCGATACGGATCGTGTTCACCTGTCCGGGGATCACGTTCATCGTCAGGGTCATGGTGACGGTCAGCCCATCCATCTCGGTATTGAACGCGTCGCCCGTGTTGTCCAGGAACAGGTTCTGGTTGTTGACCGAGTTGATGTTGCCGGGATCGGAATCGCCGTTGCCGACCTCCAGTTGGGCCTGTTGCCCGTTGACCCAGACGCCGACGAAATCCTGATAGACCGAGTTCTGGAACTCGGGATACTCCTCGGACGAGAACACGAATTGCATCGTCATGACGCCGTGTTCCGGGATGAAGCTGACATCCAGATACGAGGCGTCATAGGTATTGGTGCCGGCTGCGGCGTTGAAATCGGGGTTGTTGTTTTCGCCCGAGGTATTGGTCGAGGTGTTGGTGGACCGGTTCGGGTCGCTGCCGTTGCGAGTGAAATGGCTGGCTCGCCCGGTGGACAGGATCACACCGGTATCACCCGGGGTGGCCCCCGGCGCCAGCGCGTCACCGTTGGAATAGATCGCCGAAGACTGGCTCCAACCGGAATAGGAAGCGCCGACAACGGTGACCCCGTCGCCAAAGATTGTCTGCGCCATCTGCATTGCAGAGGCACCCTGATTATAGTTCAGCTCGGCGCCTGTTGCCATCTCCTGCCCCACGGTCTCACGATCCTGGGCAGGGAGGACGGAGCGGGCATTCGCCACGCACCACGCGAAACCGATCGCATCTGTCGTGCGGTTGCCGGTTTGGTTCAGCCGTCTTTGCGATTGTTACTGCTCGCTTTGCGGCCTTGCTGCTCGTAACCCTGCCTCGGGTCTTTTGTTTTCTACCTATAGGCTAGCATGGGAGTTCTGTCGCTGTTAAGTGAAAACGGGCAATTCAGAGGTGGCAACGCGACGTTTTCGTCACATTTCCCGTTCCGGACGATGCCCAAACCGCCAAGGAGACCTGAATGACACTCGACGCCGCGCGCCTGACCGCCGACCTGATCCGCTGCGCCTCGGTCACGCCCGCCGATGACGGCGCGCTTGACGTGCTTGAGCGGGTGCTTTCACAGGCGGGATTTACCTGTTCCCGGGTTGACCGGGGCGGTATCTGCAACCTGTTTGCTCGCTGGGGTGACAAGGGACACGCACGCAGCTTTGGGTTCAACGGCCATACGGATGTGGTGCCGGTGGGCGACGCGGCGGCCTGGACCATGGCGCCATTCGGGGCCGAGGAAAAGGATGGCTTTCTCTACGGGCGCGGCGCCACCGACATGAAATCGGGCGTTGCCGCCTTTGTCGCGGCAGCGGTGGACCTGGTCACCAGCACCCCGCCCGAGGGCGCGGTGATCATCACCATCACCGGGGATGAGGAGGGCGACGCGCTGGACGGTACCACCGCGCTCCTCGACTACATGGCTGCTTCGGGCGAGCGGATGTCGGTCTGCCTGGTGGGAGAGCCGACCTGCCCCGACCGCATGGGCGAGATGATGAAGATCGGGCGGCGCGGGTCGATGACCGCGTGGTTCACGGTGACGGGCGTGCAGGGGCATTCGGCCTATCCGCACCGGGCCAGGAATCCGTTGCCGGCGATTGCACGGCTGATGGACCGGTTGGCAAGCCACGAACTGGATCAGGGGACTGACCATTTTGACGCGTCTACGCTCGCAGTTGTGACCATCGACACCGGCAATACCGCGACCAACGTGATCCCGGCGCAATGCCGCGCGGCGGTCAACATCCGGTTCAACGACCTGCATTCGGGTGCCAGCCTGACCGAGTGGATGCAGGGCGAGGCGGACCGGGTGGCCGAGGAATTCGGCGTCACGGTCGAGATGAAGGTGAAGATTTCGGGCGAAAGCTTCCTCACCCCGCCCGGTGCGCTGTCCGATCTGGTGGCGGCCGCGGTCGAGGTGGAAACCGGCGTGGTGCCGGTGCTGTCGACCTCGGGCGGGACTTCGGATGCGCGGTTCGTCAAGGATCATTGTCCGGTGGTCGAGTTCGGGCTGGTGGGCCGCACCATGCATCAGGTGGATGAGCGGGTCGAGATTGCCCAGATCCATCAGCTCAAGGCGATCTATGGACGGATCCTGAGGGACTATTTCGCCTGAGCCGAAGCGATGCAGCGCACACTGGTCATCATGGTCAAGGAACCGTGCCCGGGCCGGGTGAAAACCCGGCTGGGGCGCGATATCGGCATGGTGGGCGCGGCCTGGTGGTTTCGCCATCAGACCCGGACACTGCTCCGGCGGTTGCGTGATCCGCGCTGGCGCATCGTGTTGGCGGTGTCGCCCGATGCCGAAGGTCTGGCCAGCCGGGCCTGGCCCACCGATCTGGCGCGCCGCCCGCAGGGGCGCGGCGATCTTGGCCAGCGCATGGCGCGGCAGTTGCGGCATGCGCCCAAGGGGCCGGTCTGTCTGATTGGCGCGGATATTCCCGGCGTCACCCGCGCACATGTTGCCCGCGCCTTTGCGGCGCTGGGTCGGGCCGATTACGTGTTTGGTCCGGCACCCGATGGCGGTTACTGGCTGGTGGGGGCTTCGCGGCGGTGCGCGTTACCGCCAAACCTGTTCGGCCATGTGCGCTGGTCCAGTGAGCACACGCTGGACGATACGCTTACCGGGTTGCGCGGGCATCGGGTTGCCTTGGTCGACATGCTTCAAGATGTCGATACCGCCGCCGATCTGGGCGATGCCCCTATGCCGTCGCTTTTGCGGTGACGCCAACCGCGCCGCGTGCTACGGCGGGGGTATGACTCGCATCCCTACCAAGCAGGAAATCCTCGACTGGATTTCCGCGCATCCCACGCTCACCTCGAAACGCGATATCGCCAAGGCCTTTGGCATCAAGGGCTCGGACCGGATCGACCTGAAACGCGTCCTCAAGGAGCTGGAGGCCGAGGGCCATCTGGAGAAGCGCAAGCGCAGCTATGCCGACCCGGATCGGCTGCCGCCGGTCAGCGTGTTGCAGGTCAAGGAACCCGACGAGAACGGCGATCTCTTCGCGCGTCCGTTGGAATGGCATGGCGAAGGGGTGGAACCCATCGTGTTGGTGCTGCCGCGCGCCAGCGACCCGGCGCTGGGGGCGGGGGATCGTATCCTTGCCCGCCTGACCGTGGTGCATGAAGAGGATCACAATTACGAGGCGCGGCTGATCCGCCGGATCGGCACCAACCCGCACAAGATCCTTGGCATCTTCCGCAAGGGGGCCGAGGGCGGGCGTATCGTGCCCATCGACAAGGCGGGCCAGAACGAATGGCTGGTGGCCGAAGGCGCGGTGCATGGCGCCAAGGACGGCGAGCTGGTCGAGGCTGAACAGGCCGGGCCCAAGGGCCGCATGGGCCTGCCGCGCGCCCGCATCATCGAGCGGCTGGGCGATCCGAGCGCGCCCAAAGCGGTCTCGCTCATCGCCATTCATCAGCACGGCATCCCCGACGATTTCCCCGACAAGGTGATCGAAGAGGCGGACCGGACAAAACCTTTGGGCCTGTCGGGGCGGAAGGATCTGCGCGATATGCCGCTGATCACTATCGACCCTTCGGATGCGCGCGACCATGACGATGCCTGCTTCGCCCATGCCGATGATGATCCCAAGAACCCCGGCGGCCATGTGATCTGGGTCGCAATTGCCGATGTGGCGGCCTATGTCCGCGCGGGCAACGCACTGGACCGCGAGGCGCGCAAGCGTGGCAACTCGACCTATTTCCCCGACCGGGTGGTGCCGATGCTGCCCGACCGGCTGTCGGGCGATCTGTGCTCGCTGCACGAAGGCGTGCCGCGCGCCTGTATCGCGGTGCGGATGCAGATCGACGCGCAAGGCAACAAGATCGGGCACCGGTTTGTGCGCGCGATGATGCGGTCAGTCGCCTCGCTGAACTATCAGGAGGTGCAGGACGCCATCGATGGCAGCCCCAACGACAAGACCGGGCCGCTGCTGGATGAGGTGCTGAAGCCGCTTTATGCCGCTTACAAAGCACTCGACGCGGAACGCAACCGGCGCCAGCCTCTCGACCTTGATCTGCCGGAACGCAAGATCGTGCTGAACGACAAGGGCCATGTGGACAGCGTGGCTTTCCGTGACCGGTTGGATGCGCACAAGCTGATCGAAGAGTTCATGATTCTCGCCAATGTGGCCGCCGCCGAGACGCTGATCGCCAAGCGCGTGCCGCTGTTGTTCCGGGTGCACGAGGAACCCGCACCCGAAAAGCTGGAGGCGCTGCGCGAGACGGCGCAGGCATCCGGGTTGACGCTGGCCAAGGGGCAGGTGCTGCAAACCCGTCACTTGAACGCGCTGCTGCACCAGGCGGCGGGCACCGACGAGGCAGAGCTGATCAACATGTCGACCCTGCGGTCGATGGCGCAGGCCTATTACAACCCCGAGAATTTCGGGCATTTCGGTCTGGCGCTCAGGAATTACGCGCATTTCACCTCGCCCATCCGGCGCTATTCCGACCTGATCGTGCATCGCGGTCTGATCAAGGCGCATGGTTGGGGTGATGACGGTTTGACGTCGGACGAGATCGAGCAGTTGGACCGGATCGCCACCCATATCTCGGACACCGAGCGCCGTTCGATGATGGCCGAGCGCGACACAACCGACCGCTATCTGGCGGCCTATCTGTCGGAACGGGTGGGCAATGAGTTCACCGGTCGGATCAGCGGCATCGCGCGGTTCGGCGCCTTTGTGAAGCTGGACGAGACCGGCGCCGACGGGCTGGTGCCGGTGCGTTCGCTGGGGCGCGAGTTTTTCCATTTCGACCGCGAGGCGGGGACGCTGATGGGCTCGGAAACCGGGCTGCTCATCTCGATCGGGCAGCGCGTAACGGTGCGGCTGGCGCAGGCCTCGCCGGTGACCGGCGGGCTCGAGTTCGAGATGCTGAGCCTGGAAGACAGCGAGATGCCGCGCGGCGGCGCCCCGTCCAAGGGGAAGCGCGTGGTGCGTCGCAAGGCGGCCAAGGCCAAGCACAAGGCGGACAAGCTGAACCGCAAGCTGGCGCGCAAACGGCGGTGAGATCAAAGCTGATCAGGGCTGGTCGCCCGCTGGTATTCTGCACTGCGGAAACCTGCCGTTAACCGGTCGTCCCCATACTCGCCCATGACCCGGGACGTCCGGGGTGGTTGCAGTTGAGCGAGGTGGCATGACCGACGATCAGATTCGGCTGGTGCAGTCCAGTTTCGCCCGTGTGTTCGCGCGCAAGGCGGATCTGACCGAGCGGTTTTATCTCCACCTCTTTCAGGAACTGCCCGAATCCCGGCGGCTGTTCAAAGGCGATTTTCCGGCGCAAAAGGAAATGTTCGCCTCGATGCTGGCCGCCACCGTCCGCGGTATGAGCGACGCAAAGAGTTTCCAGCTTCTGGGGCGCGGTCTGGCCCGGTCACATGCGCGGTTCAATCTGAACCGTGACGACCTGAAAAAGGCGGCCCGCGCTTTGCAGACCGCCTTGTCCGATGTGATGGGTGGCGCGTTGTCGCCCGAGGAAACAGCCGCCTGGAACGAGGCGGTGGCGCAGCTGATGGAGATGCTGGCCGCGCCCGCCTGACCCCGGTCAGACCGACATGCAGATGTATTTCATCTCCAGATAGTCCTCGATCCCGTGATGGCTGCCTTCGCGGCCCAGGCCCGATTGCTTGATGCCGCCAAAGGGCGCGACCTCGGTCGAGATTATGCCGGTGTTGACGCCGACGATGCCATATTCCAGCGCCTCGGCCACCTTGTAGACCCGGCTCAGATCCTTGGCATAGAAATAGGCGGCAAGGCCAAAGATGGTGTCATTCGCCATATGGATCACCTCGTCCACGTCATCGAACTTGAACAGCGGTGCCAGCGGGCCAAAGGTTTCTTCCTTGGCAACCTTCATGTCTTGCGTGACGCCGGTCACCACGGTCGGTTCAAAGAAGGTGCCACCCAACGCATGCGGTTTGCCGCCGGTCAGGACCGCACCACCCTTGGCGGTGACATCGCCCAGATGTTCCAGCACCTTTTCAACCGCCTCGGCATTGATCAGCGGGCCGGTGGTTACCCCTTCGTTCAACCCGTCGCCGACATTCAGCTTGGCCACGGCGGCAGCGAGTTTCTCGGCAAAGGCATCATAGACGCCTGCCTGCACATAGATCCGGTTGGCGCAGACGCAGGTCTGGCCGTTGTTGCGGAACTTGCACAGCATCGCCCCTTCGACAGCGGCATCCAGGTCGGCATCGTCGAACACGATGAAGGGCGCGTTGCCACCCAGCTCCATCGAGCATTTCATCACCTGGTCGGCGGCCTGTTTCAGCAGGATGCGGCCCACCTCGGTCGAGCCGGTAAAGGTCAGCTTGCGCACGCCAGGGTTCTCGCAGAACTCCTTGCCGATCTCGCTGGCGCGCGACGAGGGGACCACGTTGAACACGCCTGCCGGGATGCCCGCCTGTTCGGCCAGCACCGCCAGAACCAGCGCCGACAGCGGGGTTTCCGCTGCAGGCCGCGCAACAAAGGCGCAGCCGGCCGCCAGTGCCGGGCCGGCTTTGCGGGTGATCATCGCGTTGGGGAAGTTCCACGGCGTGATCGACGCGGCCACCCCGATCGGCTGTTTCAGCACGGTGATCCGCTTGTCGCGCTGGTGGCCGGGAATGGTTTCGCCATAGATGCGCTTGGCCTCTTCGGCAAAGAACTCGATGAAGGATGCACCATAGGCGATCTCACCCACCGCTTCGGTCAGGGGCTTGCCCTGTTCGGCGGTCAGGATGCGGCCCAGATCCTCGGCGTTGGCCATCATCAGGTCGTACCAGCGGCGCAGGATCGCGGCGCGTTCCTTGCCCGTGTATTTGGCCCATTCCTTTTGTGCCGCCTCGGCCTGGGCGATGGCGCCCGCCACCTGGGCGCGGCTCAGGTCCGCGACCTCGGCGATCACGTCACCCCGCGCGGGGTTGGTCACGGCAAAGGTGCCGTTGTCGCCGTCAACCCATTGGCCGCCGATATAGGCCTTGGTCGCCAGCAGCTTCGGGTTCTTCAGGAGCGATTTCAGATCGGTCATTGCGTCCAGCATGGCTGAGTCTCCGCCTAGAATGTCTCGGGTGCACCCAATCAGGTGTGTCGCCTCTTGTCTATGTCCACTCGTGGGGCGGAATCAATCCAGATTTGATCAAATTATCGGTCGGGCCTTAGGAAAACTCCCACTTGATCGACTCGGGGGCTTGCGCCAATGTCCGTGCGGGCTCTGGCGATGGCGTCGCCTCATGCCGCGCGGCATGCGCCCACTCCCCGTCCTGAACGCCGGGACCTTTCTGCAAAGGAGGGTCAACCATGACCGCTGATTTGTCGCGTCCGGAATTCTATCGCTATCACAACGGAACCGAAGCCAGGCTGCCTTTCGAGGCCGCGGAATACGAAGCACGTCTTGCCGGGTTGCGCGCCCGGATGGAGGCGCTGGGCGCCGAGGCTGCCGTGTTCACCTCGATGCATAACATCGCTTATTACTCGGGCTTTCTCTATTGCGCCTTCGGTCGGCCCTATGCGCTGGTCGTCACACCGACCGAAAGCGTGACGATCAGTGCAGGTATCGACGCGGGCCAGCCCTGGCGCCGCTGCCATGGCGACAACATCACCTATACCGACTGGCAGCGCGACAACTACTGGCGCGCGATCCGTTCGGTCACTGGCGAGGGGCGGGTGATCGGCTATGAAAGCGATCATCTCAGCCTGTTGCAGAAGGGCAAGCTCGACGGCTTCCTGGCGCCGTCGAAAACCGTCGACCTGTTCGACACCACCATGCGTCAGCGGATGATGAAGTCACCCGCCGAGATCGCATTGATCCGGCAAGGCGCGCAGGTGGCCGATGTGGGCGGCTATGCCATCCGCGAGGCGGTCAAGGCCGGTGTGCGCGAGATCGACGTGGCCATGGCCGGGCGCGACGCGATGGAGCTGGAGATTGCCAAGCGGTTCCCCGATGCCGAATACCGCGACACATGGGTCTGGTTCCAGTCGGGGCTGAACACCGATGGCGCGCATAACCCGGTGACGGGCCGCGTACTGGAACGCGGCGATATCCTGTCGCTCAACACCTTTCCAATGATCTCGGGTTACTACACGGCGCTGGAACGCACCATGTTCGTGCAGGAGGTAGACGCCGCCAGCCTGAAGATCTGGGAGGCCAACGTCGCGGCGCATGAATACGGCATGTCGCTGCTGAAACCGGGGGCGAGCTGTGCCGAGGTAACCCACAAGATCAACGATTTCTTTGCCGAGCGTGACCTGCTGCAATACCGCACCTTTGGCTATGGTCACAGCTTTGGTGTGCTCAGCCATTACTATGGTCGCGAGGCAGGTCTGGAACTGCGCGAGGATATCGACACCGTGCTTGAACCGGGCATGGTGATCTCGATGGAACCGATGCTGACCATCGCCAATGACCAGCCCGGCGCTGGCGGATATCGTGAACACGATATCCTCGTGATCACCGAGGACGGCAACGAGAACATCACCGGCTATCCCTACGGGCCGGAATTCAACATCGTCGGTTGAGGCAGGCGAGATTTTTCGCCGAAAAATCTTCGCCCCCTGACGGGGGCGGAGCATCGCGCATCACAACCGGACCACGTAATCCTTTGTGGTGGTCTCGATCACCTCCCACGTGCCGGAAAACCCGGGGCGCAGGATGAAACTGTCCCCGGCGCGCAACGTGATCTCGGTGCCCTCGGCATCGGTCAGTATCGAATGGCCTGACAGGATGCGGCAATACTCCCATTCATCGTAAGAGATGCGCCACTTGCCCGGGGTCGAGCGCCAGATGCCGCAATAAAGCCCGTCACTTTCTTCGAGGTTCCAGGTGGTAAAGACCGGATCGCCCGACAGCACCTTTTCGGGTGCGGGGCGCTCTGCCTCGCCTGTCCCTTCGGGGGTCACCGGTTGGTAATAGCTGCTCATTGCCTGCCTTCCTCTGAATGGTTCGCAGCGGAGCATCGCCTGAGGTGTGGCAGTCGACAAGGCAGATTCAACCGGCTTTCCTTTTGCGTCCGAGTTTGCCACAGTTTTTCCAATCCCGGCGCCCTGGGGGATGTAAATCCTTGTTACATACCCTATCTTTCAGATGTATTTGACCCAAAAGGATAAAGCCATGTCCGATACCGCATTCGAGGCAATGATCCTGGAGACCCAGCGCAAGGTGCGCGAAAGTCAGGCCCAGATTGAAGGTGTCACCAGCCGGATCGAGGCGGCCCGTGCCAAGATCGGCACCGCCGAGGCTGATATCGACATCGAGAACGCCACCCTTGAGGATGTGCATGCCCATACCGAAGTGATGAATGCAAATATAGCCGAGCTGATCATGGGGCTCGATGATGTGACATCGGCCTTTTCCAAGGATTTCGACGAGATGCGCTCGAAAACCGGGTGGGAGAGCTTTGTCGGCATCTTTTCCAGCGGCAAATCGGAATCGATGCGGCAGGAGCGGATGCGCACCGCCAATATCGACGACAAGTTGCAGGATCTGATCGCCAAGTCGGATGTGATCGTCAAGCTGCTCGAAGGGCAGTTGGCGGTGCTCGAAGAGCAACGCACAAAAGTTGAAACCAATCTGTCCGGCACGCTGGATGATCGCGAGGCGACCGTTGGCGCGTTGGAGGTCGTGCGAGCGGAAATCCTCGCCATGGATCCGCAGATCATCGCGCTGGAAAACAAGATCAGCGTCGAACAGGATGCCGCCGCGCGCACCAAGCTGGAAACCGAACTGGCCGAGCTGAACAAGGCCTATAACGCCAAGGTACGCGACGAGCAGGTGAAGCTGGCGAAAAGCCAGACGCTGGAACGCTACATCGAAAAGGGCAAGTCTTGGGTCGACAGCCTGCAAAACCAGGCTGCGACCCAGATGGTGCTGATCAACAAACTGCAAACGGACACGCAACAGCGGGTTGTGCTGTATGATGCGCTGACCAAATCGTTGAAAACCGCGCAGCAGCAGGACGTGGCCCACCGCATCAACGAGATCGGCGTGCAGACCGACCAGGAGGCGCAGACTGCCATGGCCGCCATCGGCACCGCGACCAACCAGAAAATGGCCGACATGCTCGAGGCGCATGAGGATCACATGGTCTTTGCCCGCGACGTGCTGGAGAAGAAGGCCAAGGCCGATGAGCGCTTTGCCCGCCGGTTCGCCGCGATCGTCGAGAAGCACGACAAGAACCTGTATGGGGGCTGATCTTGGCCGACCCCGCCCACGATCACGTCGGCCTGACCGACACATTCGCCTCGCGCCGGTATTTCCGCAAGTTCGAGACAATTACCACCCATCTGCTGCGGGTGGCCGCCAACATGGAGGCCGAGGGCGCGATTAGCCGCGATGAGGTGCGGATTGTCTCGCGCTATATCTCCGGGCTGCTCTTCAGCTTTCGTGCGCTCAGCATGAAGTATCTGCTGGTCGGGCGCGATACGGGGCGGTTCTTCGGCTCGCTCAACATGGACAAGCGCGACAGCGGCTTTCCGGTGGCGGCCGAGTTGATGACCATGGCCAACGACGCCCAGCAGGCGGCCAGCCATCTGGCCAACATGCCGTCCGAGGCGGCGCTCAAGGACGAGATGGTCCAGACCATCCTGGGCAATCGAGAGATCCCGACCAAGCTGCAATTCGCCCTGTCGCAGCGGCTCTACTACGAGGAACTGGTCAAGGGGCAGTTGTTCTGGGTGCGCAATGACCCCGAATGCCACTGGATTTCTACCGAGGGCGAGCGGCGCCGGTTCCTGCTGCATTGGGCGGTCTATGACAGCCAGATCAACCTGCCGGTGATCTATCTGATGCGGCTGGAGGATACCGGCAAACAGGCGCTGCCCAAGGACAGCCGCCGCTGGCCCGAAGTACAGGCGCATCTGATGGCGCAGTCGCTGGCCGGGCTGAAGTTGTTGACCATCGCCAAGGGGTTTGACGAGGATTTCGACGACCTGCACCCCAAGCACCTGCGCCGCATCCACGTGGGGCCAATGTATTCCTCTGCCTATACCGAACAAACCGGCCCGCTGCGCGCGGTGCTTGAGGATGCGCAGGCGCCCGCCGGGCAGGACTGGGCGCTGGCCTGGACCAGCGAGGAGCTGGAAAGCGAGGAGGTGCGCGAGGAGCGCGCGGGTTGGTTCGGTACCGTCGAGCGCGAGGTCTTTGCGCTTGACCCGTTTGGCGGGCAGGGGGCCGAGACCGGGGCAACCCGTACCAGCCGGTCGATCATCCTGCCGCAGCGCCCGTTCCAGGTGCTGGCTGAACGCAATCCACCGGGTTTTGCCGATGTGCGCAAATTCGTGGTGAGCGAGGGCGGGCAGGTCCTGCGATATTGATTGGCCCTGCCGGGCCAAGCCTCCGGCGGGAGTATTTTGAGCAAAGTGAAGACAGGGGCGTTGTGACATGAGCCTGACATCGGACCAGATGGAACTGCGCGAAGAGGCGATCCGCGCACATTACCCGGCTGCGACCGCGCTGCTGGATGGGTTCGACCATGCGCCGCGCGTGGCGCAGGCGAGGACGCCCGTCAGGGCGGAGGAGCGCTCGCCGGGCATCCCCACGGCGCGGCGGTTCCGCTCGACTACGCCCGGTCTGGTGACGCGGCGCACCGCCCGGCCCGACGGGGTACATCTGCGCGAGCGGATCGAGGCGGCGGATGACGGCGATACGCTGGTCTCGCCGCTACAGGCCACCGTTGCGCAGGCGATCCGCCGGGCGCTGGCCATCGCGTTGGCCATGGGCGAGGGTTATGGCGAACGGACGCCGCTGGGCGATCTGAAACGCGCCAATCTGTCGGGCGACCTGCCAGTGGCGCGCAAGGGCGAGTTCACCGAATTGCTGACCGCCGAAGCGCTGGTCGTGACCCATGTGTTCGGCAATGCCCTGGCCTATCTGGTGTCGCCGCATCTGGGTGCCACCTCGGTCGAGGTTGGCGAGGTCGAGGAGTTCCTGAACGACAATGCGCAAGTGGCGCTGCACGGGGCGCTGTGGGATCTGGACCAGAAGCTGGAGCAGTTCGCGGGTGACGACGCGCAACTGATCGCCACCACCGCCGGTTTTGCCGAACAGCTGATGGCCAAGGCCGCCGCGCGCGCACAAGGCGCCGGGCATCTGGCCCCCTTCACCGGGGCCGCCTGGCATGTCGAGGCCGACGATCTGACCCTGCGGGGCTTTACCCCCTCGGCCAAGGCGCGCTCGACCAAGCTGACCATGACGTTCAAGAAACCGAACGAGGTGGTGGGCAACCATATCGCCAAATACCAGGCCATGAAGCTGGCCAAGATGCTGATGGCCTATGATTTCGAGCGCCGCCTGAACCCGTTTGCGGAACTGGGCGGCTTTATCTTCACCTTCATGGGCGATGGCAAACCGGGCACCGGCAAGACGACGCTGATCCAGATGATGGCGGGGCTGATTGACGAGTATTGCCGCAACGCGGGCTATCCGTTCCGCTATCAGAACTTTGGCATCGACAATATCGACAGCTATCAGGGCAAGTCGGGCCAGAACGCCAAGGCCTTTGTCCAGAACGTGCTCGATCCCGGCGTGATCGGGTTCGGCACCATCGACGATATCGACCAGATCGCGGGCAAGCGCGGCGACCGCCAGTCGAGCGCGGGCCAGCAGGAGGTGACGGCGGTGTTCATGGAGGCCTTTGCCGGTGCCAATACCGTGGTGCGGGGCAATTGCACCTTCGGCATGTTCTCGAACTATCCCGAGAATGTCGACGACGCCCTGCGCCAGCGGGCGGGCGCGCGGTTTCTGGTCGACGGGCCGCAGACGCGCGAGGATTACATCGACATCCTGGCCCTGCTCTTGGGCAAGCGCCACGACATCCCGCTGGGCGCGCATGACCTCTATGCCGCGCAAGAGATCAAGCGCGCGGTGGCCGCCAGTTTCGCCGCCCATGGCCGCCCGCAAGAGGCCGGGCTGGCACAGGTGTGGGAGCGGGTGGGGGCGCAGGTCGGTCCGCTCGACACCATCGCCAAGCTGGGGACGTACCTGAAAGGGATACAGGAGGCCGACGAGCGTTTTACCGGCCGTGCGATCAAGAACATCACCGACGCGGTCAAGGTGCGGGCGATGGATTTCGAACTGCCCGATGAATGGATGGAGAACCCCGACCTGTTCCTGTTCCGCGACTATGATGCAAAGCTGGCGATGATCGAGGAGCTGCGCCAGCCCATCACGGTGGACATGGTGGTGCAGGAGATCAACCGCTATGCGGATTCGGAGTTCCGTTATGCCGACAAGTCCGACGAGGTGGCCATCGACGGCATGGTGCGCGAGATGGGGCGGATGGAAGTGGCGAAGAAGCGGTATCTGGAGGGGAAGGATGGTTGAGACGGAGCGAACTGGTTTCTTTCGCCTAAACAACCCAATCATGTGGGCTTGTCTGGCTACCTTCGGCTTCGTTGTCATGATTTGGTGGTTTGCCTTCGCTCCGACTTGTAATGAAGAACTTTTCCCAAAAGGTGATTGTCCCCCAAAGTGGCATCACCTTTACATTGCTCCACCAAATGAAGTTGGCGACGCATTGGCAGGTTTGGCTGGGGTTCTCGCGTTCATTTGGCTGATAGCAACCGTCTTGCTTCAATCAGTCGAACTCAGAGAACAGCGAAAAGTCCTAGCGTTGCAGAAAGCGGAAATGGAAGAGCAGAGGAAAGCAACTCAAGACATGGCCGCTGCGCAAAGCAAGCAAGTCGAGTTAATCAGGATACAGGGACAAATCTTCGAAAAAGAACAGAAGGAGCGAGAGGAAGAGCGGGCACAGCGCCTTTTAAACCAGCGCTTGGGTCTGCTGCGAAATGTCATCTCCGATCAATGCAAGGATCTTGGTTGGTGGTACAAGCCAGAGGGAGATCTGTCTATTTCGCAATGGTCACCTGAAACCCTTTTTTCGACTGACAAAGGCTTGGTTGCCTTGCCGATAGACGAGTTTTTCTGGAAGCAATGGTTGTATATGGATCATGCGACTAATTACCTCCAATTGAATCTCCATAAGCTTTTGCAGGACAAATGTCCGTCTGCTGACAAATCCTTGCGTCTTCTGGGGTTACTGCAGCAAGTTCTGATGCTTGCGGAAGAAGTATCTCCTGATCAAAAGGAGCGCCTAGGTAAGATTGGTATCTATGGGATGCATGCGCAATTGGAAGCCCTGATGAAGCTTCCCGTATGGGGGGACATGCAAAAGGATAGGGCAACATGATCCGCCTCATCCAATCCGGCCTGATGTTTGGCAATCTCGTCCATATCTCCAGCCCCGCGCTGGTGGAGCGGTATAATCGCGCGCTCCAGCATCTGGCGGGCAAGACCACCGCGCTTACCGATTTCCATATCGACATCTCGGGCTATTCGCCCGAGATCGGGGACGAGTTGGGCGATTCGCTCTACCTCAACCCCAACGGGGTCAACCGGCAGTTCATCCTGTTGACGCCCGAGCAGAAGCGCGCGCCGCTCTTGAACGTCAAATTCTCGACCTCGCGCCCCATCCTGCGCGAGTTCATCGAGGCGAACGAGGCGCAGATCTTTGCGCTGACCGCCACCGATGCGGTGGCGGGAGAGCTGGTGAACTCGGTCTTCCGGCTGCGCTCGCCCGTCGACCTTTTCACCCTGCGCAAGATCGAGATCGAGGCCGACACCGTCGGCGGCACGCTGAAGAACGCCGACAAGCTGGCGGCGATGATCGAGAGGTTCAAGACCGAAAACGATGCCTGGTTCGACGATGTGCTGATCGCCGAGATGATCGGCATTTCGAAACAGACCGGCGATATCAGCCGCAACCCCGTGCATCTGAGCCACAAGGCGCATGAGCAGCGCAATTTCTGGACGGCGCATTTCGGCGGGCTCTACCTGTTCCCCGATGTGCAGCATCCGGCGATGATCTGCGCGGGGGAAAAGCCGCATGACGAGATGCCGGTGAAATACGTGTTCGACCTGAGCGAGCGCAACCGGATTGCCAAGTTCCTCGATTACAACAAGCTGGCCGAACCGATCGTGCGGGCGCGGGGGATGGATGCGGCGGCGGTGCTGCGGCAAAAGATGGATTTCATCGTCATCGACACCGCCGCAGGCGCTGGGCTGAACCCGGCGGGGCTGGACCGGGGCGATATGCGGCGGTTGGCGCGGATGCATGCCGACAGGCTGCCCGATGAGTATCACGGGCTGGCCGAACTGGCGCGCTGGGCCGAGAACGGTGGCGACTGGCCGCGCATCTCGGCCGATCATCCGGCCTATTTCTATGGTCTGCGCGCGGCGGATACGCCCGACCGCGATCTGGTCAACATGCTGCTGGCGGAACTGGCGCCGCTGGATGCCCGCCAGCTCTTCATCTGCCACAAGGAGCTGTTCTATCGTCTCTATGCCACCTGGAGCGAGGCCAAGAAGAGCTTCGTTGCCGATTTCCTCGCGCGCGAGTATCAGGTGGACAAGGCAGGCGCCCGTGCGGCGCTGTTCGGGCATGAGCCGGACATGGAGAGCGCAGACAGCCCGCCCGGACTGGACGAGCGGATGATCGCGCGGGTCGGCCCCTGGGGCGCGATACGGAGGAGATAGGGTGTTCGGACTTCTCAGACTTGTCGTTGTCCTGCTTGTGGTGCAGACCGTGGCTTATATCGGCCTGTCGTTCTATTCCCGGGCGGTGCGGCGCGGCAAGCTGAAGCGCTGGTGGGAGGAAAAGGGCAAGACCGGCGACAAGGAGGCCTTTGTTTCGCGCGGCCTCAGGGCTTATGACAAATCGTTTCGGCGCAAGCTGATCCTGGGGGTCTACTTCGTGCCCTGGGTGCTGATCGCAGTGCTGATCTATATCGTGAATTTCAAGTGAGGACCTGGCCATGCGCTATGTCAAATGGGTGATCATCGGGCTGTTCTGGCTCAGCGTCGCCGCCTTCTTGCACTATACGTTGCCGCAGCGCGATATCGTGCGCATCGTCAACACCTATGAGGAACGGCAGGAGCTGAACGACTGGACCCGCATCTTCTGGTCGCGGCCCGACGACCAGTCGGTGGCGATCATCAACCGCGATGTCCAGTTCATCCAGGGGGTGACACCCGAAGGCCGACCGCGTGTCTATCGCAACGAGGATACCAGCTGGAGCTGGCCGCCCTATTTCAAGTTCGACACCGCAAATCTCTATACCGAGGCGAATGACGCGATTTCGTCAAAGGACAAACCTGAATGGGTAGCGGTCACCCATTACGGCTGGCGAAATGAATTCCTGTCGATCTTTCCCAACGCGGTCGCAATCAAGCCGGTCGCGGGGCCGGATGTCCGCCTGATCCCCTGGCTGAACATCATCATCCTGATCCTGCTGGCGGCGCTGGTCTGGGCGATCTGGGTTCGCTGGCGCCGGTTCCGGCAGCGGCGCATCGATCCGGTGATAGAGGATGTCGAAGACAGCCTCTATGCTGCCGGCGAGGCGATCGAAGAGCGTCGGGGGCGGTTCCGGCGCTGGCTGGACAGCTGGAAATCGAAATAGAACTTCACGCTTGACCTTTCACTGGCTGGAACCTTCCGAAGCGGGTCACGCATCCTGGGGAGCATGAAGTGAATCGCGCTGTCATCATCATTCTGGCCGTGGCCGTCGCCGTGGCGGCATATGTCTTGTATCCGCGATCAAAGGCGGTCGAACCGGTCGCCTCGAATACAGGGGTGGCCTTGGTGTCTGTGGCCTTGCCGCAGAGCCTGTCAGAGAATGCGCGGATCGGTGCCCGGGTGTACGAGGCAAAATGTCTTGTCTGCCACGGTCCCAACGCAGAGGGGCAGGATGGGGTCGCACCGCCCTTGGTGCACAAGATCTACGAGCCGTCGCATCATGGAGATGAGGCGTTTCAGCGTGCGGTTTCTCAAGGTGTGCGCGCGCATCACTGGCGGTTTGGGGATATGCCCCCGGTTCAGGGCCTTAGCCGGGCCGATGTTGCAATGATCATCAGCTATGTTCGCGAGCTTCAGGTTGCGAATGGCATCCGCTGAGATGGTTCAATCGGCAAAAAGATGGTCGGTCTGGGTGATCCGCAACGCCTGATCCCAGGGGATCGACAGGAACTCGGCCACCTTGTCGGCGTTCTCTTCCGGGGTAGAGGTCTGGTGAACCCGGCCATATCGGGCAAAGCCGGCATCGCGGATGCGGTCCGCCTCATAGGTCATTTCGTTGCGAATGGTGGGCAGCAATCGTTCAAGCGTCGCCTTGGGCGTGCGCTCGCCGGCGAGCCCCACCCGATAGGAATGGCCGATCAGGTAGTCGTCGGTGAACTGGCATTCGACTTCGAGCATCCGGGTCACCGAGCGGTCGGAAAAGAAATCGTGCATAAGATCGAGGTTTGAGGGATCTAGGCAGATCACCAGTCGATCGGTCTCGAAATACTCGAACAGCATTCGCATCAGGGCGCGGCGGTGCCGGGTCCGTTTCTCCAGAGTTGCCTGAATGCCGCCCAGGTCAGGTAGCGGTGTGCTTTCCTCGTTGAACAGGTATTCGATGGTGGGCACGTTGGTAACTTGCCGGATCTGTTCCAGCAACCGCTTGGCCACGTGCCATTTCTTGCACACCACGATCATCAGTTCGCGTTCGCGCCCCAGCGTGCTTTCGGTCTCCCAGAACCGCATGGCGAAGCGGCGCCCGATCCGGCCGCGTCCGGTCAGGAACTTGTAGAGGTTGCGCCCCTCGTTCGAGATCTGGAACTGCACCCCATGCGCGGCATAGAGCCGGCCCAAACGCGCCTTCAGCTCCTTCGCCTCGGGGCTGATCTTGCGGGCGAACAGAAAATCCTGGCTAAGCAGCAGGTCGTAATGGTCGTTGTAGAAACTGACCGGCATGCCGTAATCCGAGAACATCAGAAAGGTCAGCGTGCGCGGGTCGATCTCGTGTTCGGGGATCAGGTGCCGGACCAGAGTCTGGAAAAAGGTCTCGTCCGGGATCCAAGTGGTGGCAAAAAATCGCATCACGTCGCGGCGCTTGCGGGTGAACTCGAGGATCCATTCGATCGTCCGGCGGCGCAGGCACCACCATTGACTGCCGATCATCACTTGGATGTCGCCTGGAATTTTGCGCGTCAGTCCGAACCGTTTCTGTGCCTCAAACATGGTGTAGAACAAGCGTTTCTGGGTGCGCTCGTTGAACCAGTGGCGATAGATCAGTCGCTCTTCCTTCCAGCCGGTCTTGATCCAGTCGCTTTCGAAATAATCGAAACTTTCGATATAGTCCTTGTCCTCAGCGTCCAGAAAGCTGTGGGCGTATTCGGCGGTCTTGATCGCCATGCAGTCGCCCGACAGCATGTAGAAATGGGTGGCTCGGGGAAACTCCTCGACAGCGGCCTCGATGGCGTTGAGCGTGGCCTGCACCAGCGACCATTCCCCCCAGCCGCATTTGATGCGGCGCCGGGCAAAGGTGACGTTCGGGTTGTCGGACAGCGCGCTACGGATACGGGCATAGTCTGCCTTGCGCGCGCTGGCGTCGAAATGGATCGACATGTAGTCGCCTGCGGCGGTCAGCCGCTCTGCCTGCATGATGATCGCATCCGGATCCTTGTGGCACAGGAGAATATAGGCGATTTTTGCCATATCGGAAACGATCGGTCCCTGTTTCTGCTCTTTGTCTACCCTGATAAAGGTGAAGGCCGATTGAATAAACAGAGTTTATTTGTTTTTTTGGTGCGCAAAGACGCCTGAAGCCAGACTATGGCGGAACAGGCAAAGGAGGCAAGGCAGATGGGTTTTCCCGGCACTTGGATGACGGAAAGTGAAAGCGTGGTCTATCGGGTGGTGCCGAAATGCGCCTGCTCGACCATCGGACAGATCATGTACTACTCGGATCATGGCGCGTTCTTCGATGGCGACATCCACGATGCGCAGGCCGGGTTGCACAAGTGGGCGCTCGAGGCCAGCCAGGGGCCGATCACCCGTAATGTAAAGGCGCACAGGTCCTATTCGTTCACCTGCGTGCGCAATCCCTATACCCGTATCCTCAGTTCGTTCTTCGACAAGATCTGCGGCATCCAGCGCAACGGCAAGCGCTATCGCGGCAATCTGGTGCCGATGCTGGTCTATAAGTACGGTGTCGAGGTCGGTGGCGAAGACGGCAAACAGGAGTTTGACCAGATCGCCAGTTTCCGCCGGTTCCTGCTGTTCGCGCGCGACACCATCCGCTGGCGGCGGCCGATGGACCCGGACATTCACTGGTCAGCCATGTCGGGCCATATCTCGACCTTCATCTGCAATGGCGGTCGCTACGACAAGATCTTCTGGACCGAGGCGTTCAATGACGGCATGCAGGAGGTGCTCGACAATATCGAGACGCCGCACAAGGTCAGGCTCGACAAGATCCCCCGCTTCAACGAGAGCGAGGGGCACGGACCAAAACGGCTTCATCCGGTCGAGGATTACTTCGACGATCTGTCGAAACACCTGGTCTACGAAATCTACAAGCGTGATTTCGACCTGTTCAAATACGATTTCGAGAACCCGGCCAACAAGATGCCAATCGACGAGATCGACCTGGACGAGGTGCACGCCAAGCTGGGCGAATAGGGCGTCGACCACGACCCCGCCCAGTTCCGCAGGGTTCTATCCGCGGTGCAGGTTGCTGGCGCGCGATCTATTGCGTTCGCGGTCTGCTGTCCTGTGACAATGGCCTCGACGATGCGGCCTGCGAGATAGTCAGTGCGAACAGCGAGCGGGTCGCGACCGCTTTGACGGGGCGGGCGCTGCTGTTCAGCCAAAGTCGGAACAGCAGCGCCCGATATGGGTCAGTTGACGCCGGCCAGCCACAAATAAAGCGGCAGGCCCAGCGTGACGTTGAAGGGAAAGGTCACCCCCAGAGACAGGGTCAGATAGACACCGCTTTCGGCGCGGGGCAGAGCGATCCGCATCGCGGCAGGCACCGCGATATACGAGGCCGAGGCCGCCAGCACCATCAGCAGGAACAGGCCGCCCGGCGACAGCGGGATCAGCTGACCCAGACCAAGCGCCAGCAGGCTGGACAGGACCGGCATCAGCAGACCGAAGGCAAACAGGCCGGGCGTCAGCAGCGCCCGGTTGCGCAGCAGGCTGCGCCCGGCGGACAGGCCCATATCCAGCAGGAAAAGGCACAGCACACCGGTGAACGGGGTGACGATGAAGGGGGCGATGGTATCCATCCCGTCGCCGCCGGTGGTCGCGCCGATGACAAATGCGCCTAGCAGAAGCACGATCGAGCCATTGGCCAGCAGGTCGCGCCACAGGTGATCGGTGCCTTCGGTCCGGGCGCCGCCCCGATGCGCCAGCCACAGCGCCGACAGGATCGCGGGCACCTCCATCGCGGCGGCCACCGCGATCATGTAGCCCTCGTAGCTGTAGCCGCCCAGCTCCAGCAGGCTGGTGGCGGTGACAAAGGTGACGATCGAGATCGACCCGTAATGCCCCGCCACGGCGGCGGCGTTCATCGGGTCGAGCCGGGTCATCGCCCGCAACAGCAGATAGGCGGCAAAGGGCAGCGCAAAGGACAATGCGACACCGGCACCGATGGCCGCGAAGAGGTCGGCGTGAATGCCATGCTCCGCCAGGCTGGCGCCGCCTTTGAAGCCGATGGCCATCAGCAGATAGATCGACATCAGCTTGGCCGCGCCTTCGGGGATCGACAGGTCGCTTCGGGCGAAGGCGGCGATCAGGCCAAGGGCGAAAAACAGGATGGTGGGGGTCATCAGATTGACGGTCAGGCTGTCGAGGATGAGGGGCATGAGAGGTCCTTGGTTTCGTGCGTTCGCGTCTCATCGCTTGCCTTCACGGATAAGGCTAATACATGATGCCAGTGATATTCATAGTTTCAGGCTATCTGTCATGCGCCCCTCTCTGCGTCAGCTCGAATACATCGTCGCCGTTGACCGGCTTGGCCGGTTCGGCCTTGCCGCCTCGGCGCTCAACGTCAGCCAGCCGAGCCTTTCGGCTCAGATCGCCGAGGTCGAGGCCGAGCTTGGCCTGCGGCTGTTCCATCGCAGCCGTACAGGCGTGGTTGCGACGGCGCAGGGGGCCGAGCTGATCCGCCGCGCCCGACGTATCCTGCGCGAGATGGAGGACCTGCGCGCCGCTGCGTCGGGTGGGGTTCCCTTTGGAGGGCGGTTGCGTCTGGGCGTGCTGCCGTCGATCGGCCCTTATCTGTTACCCGGCGTGGTCAGCGCCCTGCATCGCAACCACCCTGAACTGCGGATCCTGGTGCGCGAGGAAAGCACGCAGTGGCTGGAACAGGGGCTGAAGGCGGGGCGGTTCGATCTGATCATCTCGACGCCCGAGGATCATCCCGGCACGGTGCAGACACGGCTGTTTTCCGAGCGGCTCTGGATCGCGGTGGCGCGCGATGATGCGCTGGCGCAAGGCTCGGGCCCTGTGCGCGCGGGTGATCTGCGCGGGCGGATGTTCCTGACGCTTGATCGGGGTCACCGCCTGTCGCGCATCGTCTATGCGCTGGCCTCGGAATGCGGCGGCGTGGTGTCCGAGGAATACGAGGGCACCAGTCTGGATGGAATCCGGCTGATGGCGGCGTCGGGCGCGGGAGTGGCGATCCTGCCCGAGGTCTATGTGCGCCGGCAGGGCGAGGCCGGGCATGAAACGGTGCTGCGTCCCCTGGTGGCGGCGCAGGCAAGCCGGGATATTGCGCTGTTGCAACTGGGTGGTGGCGAGGAAATGGCGGGCACCGACCTGATCGCAGGCGCCTTGCGGCAGGGTGCAGAGGCCTTGGGGATCTCGGCGGACAGGGCTGAGGACGAAAGCTGAAAACGGGCCCCTTCCGCCCGTCGTCGATATATCTGGCGAAATACCTCCTCCCGTTGGGCCGGGCGCCGCGCCAATGGCGCGGCGCCCGCATCGCCAGATTGCAGGCGAGGACGCCCGCCAGGGCGGACCGAGCCGCCCCTTGAGAGAGGTCAGACTTGACGCACCGCGCCCTTGGCGGCGCTGGTGGTCAGCTTGGCATAGGCCTTGAGCGCGGTCGACACCTTGCGCTTGCGCGGTTTGGCCGGGTGCCACCCCTTGGCCTCTTGCGCGGTGCGGCGCGCGGCCAGCACCTCGTCGGACACTGCCAGATGAATGCGGCGGTTGGGAATGTCGATCTCGATCCGGTCGCCGTCCTCGACCAGACCGATGGTGCCGCCCTCGGCCGCCTCTGGCGAGACGTGACCGATGGACAGCCCCGAGGTGCCGCCCGAGAAGCGTCCGTCGGTCAGCAGCGCGCACGCTTTGCCGAGCCCTTTCGACTTCAGATAGGAGGTCGGGTAAAGCATCTCCTGCATGCCCGGCCCGCCGCGCGGCCCCTCATAGCGGATCACCACAACGTCGCCTTCCTTGACCTTGCCGGTCAGGATGTTGTTGACCGCGTCGTCCTGGCTCTCGCAGACATGGGCGGTGCCGGTGAATTGCAGGATCGAGGCGTCCACGCCGGCGGTTTTCACGATACAGCCATCCTCGGCGATATTGCCGAACAGGACCGCAAGCCCGCCATCCTGGCTGAAGGCGTGCTCCTTCGAGCGGATCACGCCGCCTTCGCGATCGGTATCCAGCTCCTTGTAACGGTTCGACTGGCTAAAGGCCTGGGTGGTGCGTACGCCGCCGGGCGCGGCCTTGAACAAGCTCTCGGCCTCGGGGTTGTTGGCGACCTTGATATCCCATTTCGCAATCGCCTCGCCCATCGAGGCCGAATGCACCGTGCCGCAATCGTCATGCAGCAGCCCGGCGCGGCTCAGCTCTCCCAGGATCGAAAAGATGCCGCCCGCGCGGTGCACATCCTCCATATGGACGTTTGCGGTATTGGGCGCGACCTTGCACAGGCAGGGCACCTTGCGGCTGAGGCGGTCCATGTCGGACATGGTGAAATCCACCTCGCCCTCATGGGCGATGGCGAGCAGGTGCAGCACGGTATTGGTCGAGCCGCCCATTGCGATATCCAGGCTCATCGCGTTTTCAAACGCCTCGAACGTCGCGATTTCGCGCGGCAGCAAGCCCTTCTCCTCGCCCTCGTAATGACGTTTGGTGATCTCCACGATGCGACGACCTGCCTCGAGGAACAGCGCCTTGCGGTCCGAATGGGTGGCGAGCGTTGAGCCATTGCCCGGCAGCGCCAGCCCCAGCGCCTCGGCCAGGCAGTTCATCGAGTTGGCGGTGAACATGCCCGAACAGGATCCGCAGGTGGGGCAGGCGTTTTCCTCGATATGCTGCACCTGTTCGTCGGTGAACTTGTCATTGGCGGCGGCGACCATGGCGTCGACCAGGTCGATCTTGGTCATTTCCAGATCGGCGATGTCGATCTTGCCCGCCTCCATCGGTCCGCCCGAGACAAAGATGCAGGGAATGTTGAGCCGCATCGCCGCCATCAGCATGCCCGGCGTGATCTTGTCGCAATTCGAGATACAGACCATCGCGTCCGCGCAATGGGCGTTGACCATGTATTCGACACTGTCGGCGATCACCTCGCGCGAGGGCAGCGAATAAAGCATGCCGTCATGGCCCATGGCGATGCCATCATCCACCGCGATGGTGTTGAATTCCTTGGCGACGCCGCCGGCGGCCTCGACCTCGCGGGCGACCATCTGGCCCAGGTCCTTCAGGTGCACGTGCCCCGGCACGAACTGGGTGAAGGAATTGACGATGGCGATGATCGGCTTGCCGAAATCGCTGTCGGTCATGCCGGTCGCGCGCCAGAGCCCGCGCGCGCCAGCCATGTTGCGTCCATGGGTCGAGGTTCTGGATCGGTACATTGGCATCTTGCTGTTTCCCTTTTGCCCGCAGCGGGCGGTTGATCTGGGTCGGCGCGCTTGGGTCGCGCCGGTTGATTTTGCCTTGCCCGCCCCTGCCTGACCCTTGTCTGACCGGGGCGGACGTTATAGCGTACGCTACAGCATGGGCGTTATAACGCACAAGAGTATTTGCGGGGCACGAGGCATGCAGCCGGACGAAACAACCCTGAAACTGCGCGAGGTGCGGGCGGCGGCGGGCCTGAGCCTGGCCAAGGTGGCCGAGCTGACCGGAGTCAGCAAGGCGATGCTGGGCCAGATCGAGCGTGGCGAATCAAGCCCCACCATCGCCACGCTGTGGAAGATCGCCAAAGGCTTCCAGATGCCGCTGAGCGCGCTGCTCGGCCCTGCCGCGCTGCGCGATCCGCATGATGCTCGGCTGTTCCGCACCGTGACCTTTCCCGGCAGTATCGAGGTCAAGATCGTGTTTCCCTTTGACCCGCTGTTGGGGGCCGAGACCTTTCACGTCGCCCTGAGGCCCGATCAATGCCACCAAAGCGCCGCTCATGCCGCCGGTGTCACCGAAGAGGTGTTCGTATTGCAGGGCGCGCTTGAGGTTCTGCGCGAGGGCGACTGGGTGCCGCTGGCGGCGGGGCAGGGGCTGCGCTTTGCCGCCGACCTGCCGCATGGTTATCGGGCCGGACCTGCGGGCGCGGCCTTTCTGAACATGCATCACTATCCACGCGAGGTCCCTACAACGGCGCCGGTGCCGGGCTGATCCCCCTTAGGGTGCAGGCAGCGATATCAGAACCGAAGGGCGACCTCCGCCGCGCGGGTCAGTTCGGCCATCGTCATGACCCATGGGGCAGGACCGTGGCTAATTCGAGCGACACCCAGTGCTGCCAGTTGCGCGTAGTCGGGGGTCTTGCCGGTTTGCATGATGTTCACCGGCAGCGAGACTGCGGCACAGATTTCTCCGATCAGGTCCGGAGTGCCCAGCCCGGGCAGGAACAGCCCGTTCGCGCCGGCCTCGGCATAGGCGCGGGCACGAGTCAGCGCCTCATCCATCAGATCGGGATGATCCTCGGGTGCGTTGCCCTGAAAGAACACGTCCGAGCGGGCATTGATGAACAGCGGAACACCCGTCGCCTCTGCCGCGCGACGCAGTGCGGTCAGGCGTGCGGCCTGCTCGGATACGGGTAGCAAACCCCGATCCCCGATGATGCGATCCTCGAAATTCACTCCGATCGCGCCGGTGGCGATAACGCGTTCCGTATTGGTGGCGAGGTCGCCGTGGCGGTTGGCAAAACCTGCCTCGAAATCGAAGCTCACCGGCAACTCGACCCGACTTGCAATGCGGGACAGGATTTGCAGCGCGAATTCCAGCGGCATTTGCTGCCCGTCGGCATAACCCTGCGCGGCTGCCAGCGACCAGCTACCGGTGGCGATCGCACGTGCGCCCGCCTTGGCGATCGCCTGCGCGCTGCCTGCATCCCAGGCGTTGTAGAGGATCAGCGGTTGCCCGGGCCGGTGCATCGCGGCAAAGGATTGGGCAAGGGCGATCTGGTTCATGCGCATGTCCTTTCGGTCTGGGCATAGGTCCGTTCAAGTTCGATCAGGCGCTGTTTGCGCCATAGGCCGCCACCATATCCGGTGAGCGCCCCGTCTGCGCCCAGAACGCGGTGACAGGGGATCACGATCGCGATCTGATTGGCGCCGTTGGCGCGCGCGACTGCCCGGACCGCCTCGGGTCGGCCCAATCGGCGGGCCAGATCGGAATAGGAGATCGTGCTGCCGGCGGGCAGCGACTGCAAAGCCTGCCAGACCCGGCGGGTAAAGAGTGTGCCGTGCAAGGCCAGGTCAAGGGTGAACCGGGAGCGTTGCCCTGCCAGGAACTCGGTCAGTTGTGCCTGGGCCAGGTCGATGGGTGGCAATCGACCAAAGCCCAGATCGCCCTTGCAACTGGCGTGCAGGCGCTTCAGCTCGGTTGGCAGGGCCTTGCGATCGGCGAATTCCAGCAGATGCAGGTGGGTGCGGTCGCTGACCGCGATCATCGGGCCCAGGGGGGTGTCGAACCAGTCGGCCTGGAGCATTGCATTGGCGCGAAAGCTGCCCGGTGGCAGGCCAAGATGCCGTGCAAACGCCGCGCGAAAAGCGGCGGGCGAGTCGTATCCGGCCTCAAGCTGTGCATCGATCACGCGACCACCCTGCGCCAGCGTGGTCAACCCCGCCTGCAAGCGTGCTTGCCGCGCCATATCGAGGAAAGTCTGGCCGAACTGCCGCTTGAAACTGCGCCGCACGGTCGAGGGGTCGAGGCCCATCTCGGTCAGATCCCCCTCGGTCCAGCGTCGCGCCGGGTCGGTCTCGAGCGCGGTGAGCAGGCGGGCTACCAAAGGGTCGCCCGCACCCTCGGGCCGCAGCGGCCGGCATCGCAGGCAAGGGCGGTATCCGGCGGCGAGACAGGCCGCCACCGTGGGCAGGAAGCGACAATTCTCACGCTTTGGTTTGCGCGCCGGGCAGGTCAGCCGGCAGAAGATACCGGTCGAGGTGACGCCCACATAGGCGCGACCGTCCCAGGCGGGATCGCGCGCCATGAGTGCGCTATACAGTGTGTCGTCGTCGGGCAGCAGCAGATCGGTCATGTTCCGAACCTAACGCAAGAGCTGCGTCGGGGTCGCCGGAAATCGGGCGCCTATTACAATTCTCTCGCGCCCTCTGGCGTGCGGCCAAGTTTGCGTAAGATCAAAGACGCGATGGCCGTTGCCTGTTTGATGGAAACAGGACACGCGAACAGGAGTTGGCAGAATGTTGGAGATTTCCGCACGCAAGGTGGCGCAGGTGGCGATGATGGCGCGAGAGCTGAGCCGGGCTGAGGGAGAGCTGCGCGCCTTTATCGACCGGATGAGCGAGGACGAACAAGCAGAGTTGGTCGCGATCATGTGGATCGGACGCGGCAGTTTCGAGGCCGAGGAACTGGGGGAGGCGATCGAGACCGCCAAGGCCGAGGCAACCACCCCCTGCGCCGACTATCTGCTGGGTTCGCCGCATCTGTCGGATCATCTGGAAAACGGGCTGGATGCACTGGGCATCTCGGCAGAGGATGTGGAAAACGATCTGATGTAAGAGTTGGCTGAGGGGGCGGGGGCTCTGCCCCCAGCCTACAAAATTCGTCGAATTTTGTAGGCTCCCCCGGAGTATTTTTGCGCGAAATGAAGGGGAGGACGCAGCGCCCCGCTCAGGCGGTGTGATCGACGATTTGCAGGTGCTGCGCCAGCTTGCCTACTTCTCCCATCCAGCGTTGGGTCAGCTTCGGGTCGCTTGAGGCAGCATGAACGCCTGCCGTGATCTCGCGGTTTAGAACCGCCTCGACCGCAAGCGAGACCGGGATCGAGACCAGCCGCGCCATGGCAGTGCCGCGCGCGTCGCCCCAGGCATCCATCACATAGGATTTGTGCCAGACTTCGCGCCCGTCCTTCTCTGCCTTCAGGCCGACGCAGAGAACGACCCGGTCGGGTTCGCCTTCGTCATAGGCGTTCTCGGTCCAGAACTGGTCGGACATCTCCTTGAGTCGAGCGTCGCCCTCGGGGCCTTTCAGCGTCTCGATTTCACGGAACACATCGCCCCAGGCGTCGGCCCAACCATTCAGCCGCAGGGTGCCGCGCACGAATTCCTTGACCGGCCAATGCTCCTCGAAGTGGTACTGGCCCATGAAGGGCAGCGAGTCGCGGTTGGGATAGACCTCGAAGCTTTCAGGCGTGGGCAGTGGCGCGGTATAGCTACTGATCGCATCCCAAGGCCGCGCCACATCCAGCGGGGCATAGTCGCGGATAGAGCGCGAGGGCGAGCGCAGAGCCTTCAACACGCCTAGCGGTGACCAGCTGAACTTATAGCGGAAGGGGTTGGGATGTTTCGGGATACCGCCACAATAGGAGATGAAGCTCAGATGATTCTGGGCGTCGAACGCGTCAGAGGCGCGGTAATCGGCCACCAGCTCATGCGCCATCAGGTGGTCGATGCCGGGATCAAGGCCGATCTCGTTCACCAGGCTCACACCGGCGGCGCGGGCGCGGTCGTCCAGCGCGCGCATCTCGGGCGAGATGTAGGAGGACGAAACGAAATGCGCACCCTTGGTGATCGCAAGTTCGGCCAGTGGCACGTGCCAGTCGCCCGGTAGCATCGAGACCACCACGTCGCCCTTTGCCAGCACCGCGCCAAGCGCGTCGATGTCAAAGGCGCGAATGTCGTTGGTCAGGTCGCCCAGCTCGGCTCGGGCCTTTTCGACTGTTCGATTCCAGACGGTGACGGGATGGCCCGCCTCGATCAGGCGGCGCAGGCCGGGAATGGCCGACAGGCCGGTGCCACACCAATGGATGGTCATGAGGGTTTCTCCCTTATCCGAATTTCAACTTGGCGGTGATGATCGACAGAACGATCACCGCGGCGCAGGCATTGGCGACGATCAACGGCAAGTCACCGACCATCAGCCCATAGAGCAACCAAAGCGACACTGTCATCAGAAACAGCAGGTTCGAAGGCAGCGACAGACCGGCGGTGTTGCGGCTGGACCAGGCTTTCCAGGCCTGCGGGATCCAGCAGATGGTGCCCAACGTACCGGCCAGAAATCCGAGATAGATTTCCATCATCCCTCCAGATGGTCAAGGAAGGTGGCCCGTGCCCGTCCCCAGACCCCTGTTTCCAGGTCAGTCAGCGTCAGCAGCGAGGGCAGGAGTTGCTCGGCATAGTCCTCGCTGCTTTCGACCGGCAGCATCGAGGGCAGGTTGTCGATCGCCATCACGTCAAGCACTGGGTTGTCTGCTACCCGCAGCACCGGAGCGTCCCAGCTGGTGGCGCGATCATAGACCGGGACCGGGTTGTAGTCGCTATCGGGGTCGCAGGCCACGTCGCCGATGGCGGTCAGGGCGCGGGGTGCGCTCAGCGCCGAGCGCGGCACAAAGACCGGCGTGCCGGGGCGGGCGAAGATGCAGTTGAGGAATATGTCATGGGCGAGAATCTCGGGGAACGGTCCTCCGCTGGCGGTTTCGGCCATGTCCCATTTGGTGACATCGACCCCCATCGCGGTGCAGAGATCGGCCGCACCCGCGCCGACCCGGCCAAGCGCGCCGATCACGATGGCACGGGGGTGCGGCGCGCCGGTGGCGTCGAGTTCAGCGGCGAGCGCCGCGTTCAGCGCATCCTTGCTGGGATAGACGCCGACAGGGCCGCAAATGCCGTCTTGCTGCTGCGCGGCCCAGGCCTTGAGCGTGACCGCCGCGCCCGCATAGCCGGCCCAATAGCCAAATGCCGCTACCCGGCGACCCGTCTCGTCCACCAGGTATTCCAGATCGTATAGCGTGCCACCCCCGGCCTTGAACCGCTCAAGCAACCGGCGGCCCGAATGCTGCCCCTTGAAGGCATGGCCGAACATGATGTGGCGGTGCGGCAGGGGCGTGCCGTCCTCGGGCAACTCCTTGAGCCCAAAGATGATGGCGTCGCGCGGGGCCTCCGGCCAGCTGTTCTCGAGCGCGATCTCACATCCAGCCTCGTGGTACCCATTCAGACCAATGGCGCGAACCGAGCTTTCCTCGACCGTGACCCGGATACCGGCGGCGATCAGGGTGGCGGCGCCTTCGGGGGTCAGGCCGACCCGTTCCTCGTTGGGGCGCTGTTCGGCCCGGACCCAGAGATGCGTCATGTCTTGTCCTTTGTTCAAAGCAGACCGGCGGCCTTGACGGCCTGGACCGAGGCGCGCGCCTCCATCGCGGCGCGGAAGGCGCGGATTTTCGGGAACGGCTCCAGATCGACACCGTCGCCCTCGAGCCAGCTGGTTACCACGTAGAGATAACAATCAGCGATGCTGAGCGCCTCGCCCAGCACGAAGGGGCCGCGCAGGCCGTTCGCCTCGACATAGGCGGCCGAGGCGGTCATCGTCTGGGGCACCTTGGCGCGCATGTCGGCCCAACTGCTCTCCTGATCGGCCCAGCGGGCACCGCGCATCTTGTGGGCGTGGTTCACATGCATGGTGGAGGCAAGGTAATACATCACCTCGCGCATGCGGGCACGCAGCAGCGGATCGGCGGGGACCAGCCCCTTGTCGGGCGCGCTGTCGGCGATGAATTCTAGCAGCGCCCCGGTCTCGGTCAGGATGCCGCCCGGCACAGCCAGCGCCGGCACCCGGCCCTTGGGGTTGATCTGGTGGTAGGCGGGTTTGGTCTGTTCGGCTGCGCGAAAGTCGAGCCGTACCTTCTCATGCTCGATCCCCGCCTCGTGAAGCGCGATGGCGACGGCCACGGAAATGGTGCCGGGCGCACAATAAAGCTGCATCGGATCCCCCTAGAGATGTGTCTGGGCAAACTGCCGCTCTGGGGCCTCCAGATGCGGGACGGCATTGAACAGCACCGGGCTGAGATGCGTGCCGATCGGGTAGAGACGATGCATCGACGTGTTCATGATGGCAAGGGCCACCCGCGCCATCGCCGGTATGTCCAGTCCCATCGCCTGACGCATCACCATGGAGATCAGCCCGCCCGAGGTGACCACGATGGCCGGGCCCGACCCTTGGGCGATTTCGGCCAGCGCGGTCTGAACGCGGGTTTCGAACTGTTCGAAGCTTTCGGGCGCGTCCTGGATGCGTCCCTCGGCCCAGGCGGTGAAGGTCATCGGCAGATGCTCGACAAACCCCTCGCGGTCTTCGGGAACGACGACCCCGTGCTGCGCCTCAAACAGCTCGGCGAGGGTGAAATACTCAATCTCGTTCAGGCGCGGGTCCTGTACCACATCGGCGAGCCCCATGCTGGCTGCGGTTTCCAGGTGGCGGGTCAGGGTGCCGCAATAGACGCGCGGATGATGGGCGCGGGTGTCGGCCAGATGCGAGCCCAGCCAGCGTGCCTGCTGGTGGCCCAGATCGCTCAACCGATCATAGCTCGCCTCGTCACGGGCATGGGTATTGGCCTGGCCGTGACGGATCAGGGTGATGTGAGACATGTCATCCTCCACTTCGGGCAGACTCTTAGGCAAGGATCGGGCCGGGGGCCAGAGGGGTTTGGTGCCGACTGCGCGAATTTACCGGGCGTCGGCGCGTGTGGCTGGTTGCGGATGCCTCCGGCGGGAGTATTTTCAGCGAAATGAAGGGGCGGGAGGATATGCGATGACGGTGAACGCGGAGCGGTTTCTGGAGGATTTGCACACGCTGCGCAGTTTTGGCGCGGCGGGCGTGGGCAAGGGCGTGGTGCGGCCGGCCTATTCCGAGGCGGATATCAAGGCGCGCCGCTGGCTGGCGGGCCGGATGGAAGAGGCGGGGTTGCAGGTGCGCTTTGACCCGGTCGGCAATCTCTTTGGCCTGGCAGCGGGGCCGTCGCTGCTGATGGGGTCACACTCCGACAGCCAGCCCGAGGGCGGCTGGCTGGACGGTGCGCTGGGGGTGATCGCGGCGCTGGAGATCGCGCGCAGCAGCGACCGCCCGGTTTCCGTGGTCAGTTTCCAGGACGAGGAAGGGCGATTCGGGGTCACCACCGGCTCGGCCATCTGGTCGGGGCATCTGCCTCTGGCCGAGGCGGATGGGCTGAGCGATCACGCAGGCGAGTCTTTTGCCAACGCGCGGGCGGCAATGGCGGATCTGGTGGGTGATTTTGTCGACCCGGCGCGGTTTACGGGTTTTGTCGAGCTGCATATCGAACAGGGGCCGACCCTGGATACCGAAGGGGAACAGATCGGGGTTGTCTGCGACATCGTCGGTATCCGTGATATGAAGATGACATTCGAGGGCCAGCAGAACCATGCTGGAACCACGCCGATGCATCTGCGCCGCGATGCGTTCCAGGCGCTGGGTGAGTTCAATGCTCGCCTAAATGATCGGTTCCGCAACGTAGTCACCCCGCGCACTGTCTGGACCATCGGTCATGTCAGCCTGCATCCCAATGCCTCGTCCATCGTGCCGGGGCGGGCGCGGTTTTCGATGCAGTGGCGCGATGGCGACACGGACCGGCTGGCGAGGATGGAGGAGATCATTCGCGCCACGGCGCAGGAGGTGGCGGAGGCGCGTGGCATGGCGCTGAGCTTTGGTCCGCTGCTGGGGCTGGAGCCGGTGGCGATGGATCCGGCCTTGCGGGCCGCGCTGGAACAGGGTGCCGACGCGGTGGCACCTGGCCGTTGGCGGCGCATGCCCTCTGGCGCGCTGCACGATGCCACCAACGTGTCGCGCCTGATGCCGGTGGCGATGCTGTTCGTGCCGTCTATTGGCGGGATCAGCCATGACTTTGCCGAAGATACCGACGAGCGGGACCTGGTTGCCGGATTGCGGGTTCTGGACCACGCGGTGCGCGCGCTGGGTTAACACATCAGAAAATCCACCTCGTGCCATGTTTCTGCCCGGTTCTTCCGTCACTTTACGGAGGGAAAATTTGACTCGAATTGTTCTGAGGGTTGAGACGGGATGTTACGCACGCTTTTGTTCCTTGTCACTTTTGCCGGGGTTCTGGCGGCCTGCCAGGACTCGGTGAGCCGCAATCAGGATGCGCGCATCCTGGCGATCGGCGATTCGCTGTTGTCGTGGAACTCGGCATTGGGCAGCTCGATCCCGGATGTGATGGCAAAAGAACTGGGGCAGCCGGTAGTGGACCGGTCCTTCAGCGGTGCCTGGATGCTCACCCGTGACGAGGGCGACGAGGGGCGCGGGCTGAACGTGCCCTATCAATACGAGCCTGGAAACTGGGACTGGGTGGTGGTCAATGGCGGCGGCAACGATCTGTTGTTCGGCTGCGGATGTGGCCGGTGCGGCACGGTGATGAACCGGCTGATCTCGGAAGATGGCGAGAGCGGCCAGATCCCCGACCTGATCCGTCACATAAGGGCCGAAGGGGCGCGGGTGATCTATCCGGGCTATCTGCGCAGCCCCAATCTGCTGACCCCGATTGAACATTGCAAGAACGACGGTGACGAGCTGGAAGCGCGGATCGCCCGTTTTGCCGAAACCGACGAGGGCGTGTTCTACATTTCGATGCAGGATATCGTGCCGCCGGGCGGGTTGACCTATTTCGCACCCGACCTGATCCACCCGTCGCGCAAGACCAGCCGCAAGGTGGCAGAGCGGCTGGCCTCGGCGATCCGTCAGCTGAACGCGCGGCCCTAACCCAAGAGCAGGATTTCGCTGTGGCCTGCGCTGCGGCGCAGGCCGTGCAGCTCGGCCAAGTCCGGGTCGTCGATCCAGGCGCGCGCGGCTGCGGCGTCCGGGAAGCTGAGAAGTGCGACTACGTCGGGGATGTCGGGCGCTCCGTCCAGCGCAGTTGCGGCGGGTGTTGCGGTCTCAACCTTGCCACCATGACGGGCCAGGGCGGCACCGGCCTGCGCGCGATAAGTGGCCAGGGCGTCGGGGTTGGTTATGGTGGCCTTGAAAACAGCGTATATCATCTGGGTCTCCTTCTCGGTTGCGATGGAAAGAGCGTAATCACGCGGATGCGTGGCAAAAACGCGTGGTAATGCATCGGTAACATGCATAAATGCACGTCATGCAAATCGACTGGGACGATCTGAAAACGGTACTGGCTGTGGTGCGCGGTGGCACACTTGCTGCCGCGGCGGCGGAACTCGACCTCAACTATACCACCGTGTCGCGGCGGATTCTGCGGGCCGAGGCGGCGCTGGGCGAGGTCTTGTTCGAGCGTTTGGCCGACGGGTACCGCGCCACCGATGCCGGTCGGCTGGTCGCTGAACACGCCGCCGGTATGGAGGCGCGTCAGGACGATCTTCTGCGCCGCCTGCAAGGCCGCGACCAGAGCCTGAGCGGAGAATTGGTGATCACCGCGCCGCAACTTCTGGTCGGGCCGCATGTCGCACCGGTCATGGCGCGCTTCGCCAAAACGCATCCGCAGGTCCAGATCCGGCTCAGGGCCACCAACGACCTGCTTGACCTGACCCGGCGCGAGGCCGATCTGGCCATCCGTATCAGCCGCAGTCCGGGCGATACGCTGACCGGTCTCAGGCTCTGTTCACAGCACGCGGCAAGTTTCGCTGCGCCAGAGCTTGCCGAACGGCTGGCCGCGGATCCGGCAACGATGGTGGACTGGATCGCCTACGAGCAGAATCCGCGCGTGCCGCAGGTGGTGCTGGAGCACTTTCCGAACACCCGGCTGCGTCTGGTTTTCGACGATATGGCGGCCATGGTTGGCGCCGCGCAGGCGGGGCTGGGCGCGGTGCGGATGCCGATGTTTCTGGGCCGGGCCACGCCGGGATTGGTGCAGGTGCCGCTGCTGCCGCCGCAGCCCTACGCCGATATCTGGGTGGTGGCGCATCGCGACGTCTGGCGGGCGGCCAAACCACGGGCCTTTCGCGAGCTATTGGTACCCTGGTTCAAGGCGAAAAGGCCTATTTTCGTGGCCTGACAGGGGCAGCACCCGATGATGTCGCCGCTCCGGAGCCGCGCGGCGACTTCAGTGGCGGGCGATCAACAGGATATGCGCTTCGGCTTGCTGACCGCCGATACGGGCGCGTGCCTCGTGCAGCTTGGCCTGCGCCGCTGCCAGGCGCTGTATCGCCCGGTCCCGTTCGTCAAAAAGACGCCGCACGCGAGAGCCCGGATTTCCGATCATCAAATGGCTCCGCCCCATGGCGCCTGGCACCAGGGTCGCGGCCTGTTCCAGGCTCTGCCGCCAGGCCATGTCGGCAAGGGTATAGCGGCGTACTGCCTTGAACAGCATGCGCTTGCGGATTTCGAGATAGGAATGCATATCAGCCCCCCGTTGCGCCAAGTCTACGACGGTCAATGCTGCCGCCGCTCTATGAGTCCGCGCATCCGTTAAGGAGTCTATCGCTGGCGGGCCGTATAGGTCAACTCTGTGATCCGGGGCCTCTAGCCTAGCGCCAGCTGACATCGCCCAGAAAAATGTAACCTGCCCCATAGATCGTCTTGATCAGGCGCGGGTTCTTGGGGTCTTCGCGCAGCTTTGTACGCAGGCGCGAGATGCGTACATCCATGGCCCGGTCAAAGCTGTCGCCGGCACCACCGCCCAATGCCTCTTGCATCTGGGCCCGGCTGATCAGACGCTTTGGGCTTTCCAGGAACAGCCTCAGAACCTCGCCTTCGGCATGGGAAAAGGGAGTTTCAGCGCCGGTGTCGTCTTCCAGCGCGTAGCGGTCGAAATGTGCGGTCCAGCCGTTGAACTCGGCGGTGTCACCACCCCCCGAAACCGGCCCGCGTTGGCCGTCGCGCAGGCGGGCGCGGATACGGGCCACCACCTCGGCGGGGTCAAAGGGTTTGGTGATATAGTCGTCGGCGCCCAACTCCAGCCCGGTAACCCGGTCCTGCACCTGTGCCCGGCCCGAGATGATGATCACCGCCGCCCCCTGTTCCAGCGCCAGCCGGTGCACCAGGGCCAGCCCGTCGGTATCGGGCAGCGACAGGTCCACCAGGCAGACATCCGGCGTCACGCGCTTCAGCGAGGCCTCGAACTCGCGGGCGCGCGAAAAGCTCTGGGTGCGGAACCCGGCCTCGGCCAGCGCCTCGGTCAGGATCAGGCGGATCTCGGGTTCATCGTCCAGAATGGTGACGAGCGGGGCGGTCATGATCCCTCCTCGGGTCGCAGCAGCGCGGCCAGTTGCGCGCGGGTAAAGGGCTTGCGCAGCACCGGGCCGCGCGTCAATGCCTCGCGGTGCAGCGGATCGGACAGCGGCAGCGAGGTCATCAGGATACAGGGCAGCGATTTGGGCAATCGTTTCAGCAGGTCGATGCCGGTTGCGTCCCCTTCCAGCTTGATGTCCGACAGCACCAGCGCGATATCCTCAATATCGGCGGCCAGCGCACTGGCCTCGTCGGCCGAGGTGGCCTCGATCACCGAGTACCCCAGTTCGACCAGCATGTCGCGAAAGGTGGCGCGCAGGTCTTCGTTATCCTCGACCAGCAGCGCCAGACCGCCCTGTACCTGTGGTGCCGCACGATAGGGCAGGCGCAGGGTTATGGCGGCGCCGGTAGGGGTGTTGGCGATGCGCATGTCGCCTCCCGCCAGCTTGACCATGTCATAGACCATGGGCAGGCCCAGACCCGACCCCTCGCTGCCCTTGGTGGTAAAGAACGGGTTCAGGGCTTTTTCCAGCGCCTCTTTCGAGAAGCCCGGCCCGGTATCGGTCACCGCGATCTCGATCCAGATGCGCGAAATGGCATGGGCGCTGATGGTGATCTGGCCATTGGCACCACAGGCATCGCGCGCGTTAAGCACAAGGTTCAGCAGCGCATCCTGCAACATGCCGGCATCGAGCATCAGCGCCTCGTCGGGCGTGTGGTCCAGCACGCTCAACCCGATGCCGCGCGGCAGGCTGGGGGTGGCCAGCAGCTTGAGATCCTCAAGCAGCCCGTGCATGTCGGTGGCGCGCGGGCGCAGGGTGCGGTTGCCGGTCATGTCGGCGATCCGGTTCAGCAGGCGTCCACCTCGCTGGGCGGTGGCCTGTGTGGCCGAGACCAGTTCGACCGCCTCTTCGGGCAGGTCCATCTTTTCCATCTTCGACATCATGCCAAGAATGATGGTCAGAAGGTTCGAGAAATCATGCGCCAGCCCGCTGGTCATCTGCGCCGCCATCGCGCGCCGGCGTGACTGTTGCAGGGCGACGCGCGCCTGGGTTTCCGAGGTCACATCCATCGACAGGATATAGACGCCGCCCGCCCCGTCGGGGGTAAAGGCAACTCGGATACGGCGGGAATCATGGGCTTCGTTGAACTCGAAGACCGGGCTTTCACCGGCATATGCCGCCTGTAGGTGCGGGTCGATCTTGGCAAAGGCATCCGGACCCAGAGCGTCGGAGATATGCAGGCCCAGAATGTCCGAGGGACGCCCCGGCATCACCGCGCTCAACCGTCGGTTCGAATAGGTATAATGGCCATCGCGATCCACATGGGCGATATGGGCCGGCATCATCTCGGTGGTCAGGCGGGTGCGCGCCTCGATCTCGGTCAGCTGGCGCTGCGCCTCTTCCAGCGCGCTGATGGTCGCGGCCAGCTTGCGGTTGGTGGCGCCCAGCTCCTCGGCATGGGCCAGCAGCTGGCCCGAGAGTTCCTCGGAGCGGGCGCGCAGCAATTCCTCGATCCGCTTGGTACGGGTGATGTCGGTATAGACGGTGACCCATCCCCCCTGCGGCAGCGGTGCCCCCTCGATCGAGATGACCTGACCATTCGCACGGACCCGTTCAAAATAGTGCGGGACAAAGGCCAGCGCCTGTTCGACCCGGCTGCGGACCAGTGCATCGATATCGTCGACCGGACCGTAATCGCCCCGCTCGGCGATATAGCGGATGGTGTCGTCGAACCTGGCGCCGGGTCGGATCAGCCGGTCGGGCAGGTGAAACATTTCCTGAAAGCGCCGATTGCTGACGGCGAGGCGCAGGTTGTTGTCATAGATCGACAGGCCCTGAGCGATCAGGTTCAGACCGGCACTGGTCATGGCCTTGATCCACTGATCGTTCCTGTCCATGGCTGATATCCCCCTTGGCGCCATGGCTAGCACCGGCGTGACAGGGGGAAAAGGTTCTTGTCCGTCTCGTGGCAGCGGCAAAACGCCAGCCTGACGTTCCGGCGCAAGAGGGGTGAGGGTTTCGTGCCTGCGCGGGGTCGGGTGAAATGACGCAGGGAGAGACCTGTTACAATTCGTAAGAATTGCGAAAACATCACGAAAATATTGGCCCCGATCAATACGCCTGTCCCTGATGGGGCAGAATCGTCTGGTCGGTATCCGCAGGCGATGATGTCCGGCCCGAAGGAGCGGGCCGGCAACGGGAGGGAGAAAGAGATTGGCTCAGACGCAGTCTGGCGCAGAGGGGCTTCAGTCCCTTCCGGCGCTGCTTAACCGCAACGCAACCCAATACGGGGACCGGCCCGCCTATCGGGAAAAGGAATTCGGCATCTGGCAGTGCTGGACCTGGGCCGAAACCGCCGCTGAGATCCGCGCACTGGCGCTGGGATTTCTGGAGCTGGGTGTGGCAAAGGGCGATCATGTCGCCGTGATTGGTCGCAACCGTCCCGCGCATTACTGGTCGATGGTGGCCGCCCAGATGGTGGGCGCCGTGCCGGTGCCGCTCTATCAGGACGCGGTGGCCGAAGAGATGGCCTATGTGATGGAGCATTGCGGCGCCAAGTTCGTTGTCTGTGGCGATCAGGAGCAGGTCGACAAGGTCATCGAAATCCAGGAGACCGTGCACCAGGTCCAGCACATCCTTTACACCGACAAGCGCGGCATGCGGAAATACGACCACAGCCAGATGAACGCGCTCGAAGACCTGATGGCCGAGGGGCGTGCCGGGCACTACCGGTTCGATGCCGAGCTTGACCGGCGGATTGCCGAGATCACCTATGACGATACCTGCGTGATGCTCTATACCTCGGGCACGACGGGCAAGCCCAAGGGCGTGGTGCTGTCGAACCGCAACGTGATCGAAAGCGCCAAGAACTCGGCCAAGTTCGACAATCTGACCAAGGACGAGAACATCCTCTCCTATCTGCCGATGGCCTGGGTGGGCGATTTCATCTTTTCGATCGGCCAGGCCTATTGGTGCGGCTTCTGCGTGAACTGCCCCGAAAGCGCGGATACGATGATGACCGACCTGCGCGAGATCGGGCCGACCTATTTCTTTGCCCCGCCGCGCGTGTTCGAGACACAGTTGACCAACGTGATGATCCGGATGGAGGATGCAAGCCCGCTCAAGCGGAACATGTTCCACCGCTACATGGCGCATGCCAAGAAGGTGGGCGGCAAGATCCTGGATGGTGAACCGGTCAGCGCCGGTGACCGTCTGAAATACGCGATCGGCAATGCGCTGGTTTACGGTCCGCTCAAGGATACGCTGGGCCTGGGCAAAGTACGTGTGGGATACACTGCGGGTGAGGCGATCGGCCCCGAGATCTTCGATTTCTACCGCTCGCTGGGCATCAACCTGAAACAGCTCTACGGCCAGACCGAGGCCACCGTGTTCATAACCGTGCAGCCCGATGGCCAGGTGCGCGCCGACACCGTTGGCGTTCCGGCCCCCGATGTGGAGATCAAGATCGCCGAGAATGGCGAGATCTTCTATCGCTCGCCGGGCACTTTTGTGGAGTATTACAAGAACCCCGAAAGCACGGCCTCGACCAAGGATGCCGAGGGCTGGGTCGCCACCGGAGATGCCGGGTTCTTCGAGGAAGGCTCGGGCCACCTGCGCATCATCGATCGCGCCAAGGACGTGGGCAAGATGGCCGATGGCAGCATGTTCGCCCCCAAATATGTCGAGAACAAACTGAAGTTCTATCCCGACATTCTGGAGGCTGTGCTGTTCGGCAATGGCAAGGACCGCTGCGTCGCCTTCATCAACATCGACCTGACGGCGGTGGGTAACTGGGCCGAACGCAACAACATCGCCTATGCCAGCTATCAAGAACTGGCGGGTCATCCCAAGGTGCTGGAAACAATCCGCTCGCATGTGGAGACGGTGAACGCTTCGGTGGCCGAGGACCCGATGCTGTCGGGTTGCCAGGTGCATCGCTTTGTCGTGCTGCACAAGGAACTGGATGCCGATGACGGCGAGATGACCCGCACCCGCAAGGTGCGCCGCCGTATCGTCGAGGAGAAGTTCGCCGATATCATCGCGGCGCTCTATGACGGGTCCGAAAAGGTCTCGACCGTGACCGAGGTGACCTATGAGGACGGGCGCAAGGGCGCGATCAAGGCGACGCTGACGATCTGCGACGCCAAGGTCATGCCGACCGCCCCGCAGCAGGTGGCGGCGGAATGAGGTCCGGCGGGACGTCGCTCGCGCCCTTTGGGCGCATCGCCCCGCCCACCGTCCCGTCAGCCGGGGCACTGCTGAAAGACAAGGGAGACACCGATGCTTGACGCATCCGAAGGATACACCACCGCGGACGGCCGCAAGATTGGCGGCGTGGTGATGGAGATGAAGAACATCACCCTGCGGTTCGGCGGTGTGGTGGCCATCAAGGATATCAGCTTCGACATTCGCGAGGGCGAGATCCGCGCGATCATCGGCCCGAACGGCGCCGGAAAGTCCTCGATGCTGAACGTGATCTCGGGCTTTTATGTGCCGCAGGAGGGCGAGGTCTGGTTTCACGGATCGCGCCGTCCGGCGATGCGCCCCTATGAGGTCGCCCGCCAGGGCATCGCGCGCACCTTTCAGAACATTGCGCTCTTCGAGGGCATGAGCGTTCTGGATAACGTCATGACCGGGCGGCTGAACTATATGAAAGCGGGTCTGCTGAGCCAGGCGCTCTGGCGCGGCAAGGCCGAGCGCGAGGAAACCCAGAACCGCGAGGCGGTGGAAAAAATCATCGACTTCCTCGAAATCCAGCATATCCGCAAGACCCCGGTCTCGCGCCTGCCCTATGGTCTGAAAAAGCGGGTCGAATTGGCCCGCGCGCTGGCGGCCGAGCCGAAGCTGCTGCTGCTGGACGAGCCGATGGCCGGCATGAACGTCGAAGAGAAAGAGGATATGAGCCGCTTCATCCTCGACGTGAATGACGAGTTCGGCACCACCATCGCCCTGATCGAACACGACATGGGCGTGGTCATGGACCTGAGCGACCGGGTGGTGGTGATGGATTACGGCAAGAAGATCGGTGACGGCACGCCTGAAGAGGTGCGCAACAACCAGGAGGTCATCGACGCCTATCTGGGGGTGGCCCATGACTGATCTTCGCTTGAACGACACGATGGAAACCGGGGGCACGGGACATGTCTGACCAACTGATTTTCGCGATCGAGGTGATTCTGAACGGCCTGATGGCGGGCGTGCTCTATGCGCTGGTCGCGCTGGGTTTCGTTCTGATCTACAAGGCCTCGGGCATCTTCAATTATGCTCAGGGCGTGATGGCGCTGTTCGCGGCCATGACCTTGGTGGGCATCATGAACGGACAGGTGCCATTCTCGCATCTGATCAACGCCATCTTTGGCGGGCATATCACCCATTTCGGTTGGAACGTGCCCGGCTTCCTGGCGATCATCCTGACGATGGGCGTGATGGTCCTGCTGGCCTGGGCGGTGCAGCAGTTCGTGATGCGCCACCTGGTCGGGCAAGAGCCGATCATCCTGTTCATGGCCACCATCGGGCTTGCCTATTTCCTCGAAGGCGTAGCCGACCTGATGTGGGGCTCGGAGATCAAGACGCTGGATGTGGGTCTGCCGCAGGGCCTGAACGTGTGGATCGATGACACCACCTATGGCATCTTCGGCTACGGCTTCTTCATCGACAATCTGGATATCGTGGCGACCGTTATCGCGGCGCTTCTGGTGGCGGCGCTGGTGGCCTTCAGCCAGTATACCAAGCAGGGTCGGGCAATGCGCGCGGTGGCCGACGACCACCAGGCGGCGCTGAGCGTCGGCATCTCGCTGAACTTCATCTGGGTTCTGGTCTGGTCGGTTGCCGGCTTCGTGGCGCTGGTCGCGGGCATCATGTGGGGCACCAAGTCGGGCGTGCAGTTCTCGCTGTCGCTCATTGCGCTCAAGGCGCTGCCGGTGCTGATGCTGGGCGGCTTCACCTCGATCCCCGGCGCCATCGTCGGCGGGCTGATCATCGGTGTGGGTGAAAAACTGTTCGAGTTCGCGATCGGCCCGCTGGTGGGCGGCGCCACCGAGAACTGGTTCGCCTATGTTCTGGCGCTGATCTTCCTCGTGTTCCGGCCGCAGGGCCTGTTCGGAGAGAAGATCATCGAAAGGGTCTGAGGCTTCCGGTGGGCGACCCCGTTGCGCGTACCGCGCAACGAGACCCGCCCGCCCGGAACCTTCGCAAAGGGGAGGAAAGATGAACAAGCTGATCGCCATCGTAAATGTCGTCGCCTGGTCGGGCTTCTGGGCCTTTGGCTATATCGCCCTGACCGCGCAGGACCTGAGCGATCGCCAGCTGATCATCGCCAGCCTCCTGGCCTTTGCCGGGTTCATCATGGGGATCGTCGCGTATCTGCGGCTGGTCCGGGCCGCCGAAGCGAGCGGTTATGCAAAAAAGACAAATCAACTCGATGCCGCGGCCCGCAACCGCGCGCAGTCCGAAGGGGGCATGTAAGCGATGTTCTACCGTGAAGCCGGAGATTTCAAAACCTCCTACCAGGCCGACAGCCAGACCTTTCCGATCAAGTTCGACCGCTATCGGTATTATGTCGTGCTGGCGATCGCCTTCGGGATCATCCCGTTCGTGATCAACGACTACTGGGCAAACGCGCTGCTGATTCCCTTTCTGATCTATGCGATCGCCGCAATCGGGTTGAATATCCTGGTGGGCTATTGCGGCCAGGTCAGCCTGGGGACCGGCGGGTTCATGGCCGTGGGCGCCTATGCCTGCTACAAGCTGATGACCGCCTTTCCCGAGGTAAGCATGTTCGTTCATGTGATCCTGGCCGGCGGCATCACCGCGGCGGTAGGGGTGCTGTTCGGCCTGCCCAGTCTGCGGATCAAGGGGTTCTATCTGGCGGTGGCCACGCTGGCGGCGCAGTTCTTTCTGGTCTGGCTGTTCAACCGCGTGCCGTGGTTCTACAACTACTCGGCCTCGGGTCAGATTAACGCGCCCGAGCGGGATACGTTCGGCATCATCATCACCGGCCCCAATGCGCCGGCTTGGGCCACCTACCTGTTCTGCCTGGTCTTCCTGACCGCCTGCGCCCTGATCGCCCGCAACCTGACCCGTGGCACCATGGGCCGGACCTGGATGGCGATCCGCGACATGGATATCGCTGCCGAGATCATCGGGGTGAACCCGCTCAAGGCCAAGATGACCGCCTTTGCCGTCAGTTCCTTCTTCATCGGCATCTCGGGCGCGCTTTTCTTTGCGCTCTACTTGGGCGCGGTCGAGGTAGGCGAGGCCTTTGGCATCCAGAAGTCGTTCCTGGTACTGTTCATGGTGATCATCGGCGGCCTTGGTTCTATCTTCGGCTCATTCGCGGGTGCGGCCTTTCTGGTGCTGCTGCCGGTGGTCCTGAAGGTTGTCGGCGCAGACATGCTGGGCTGGCCCACCGATATCGTGGCGCATCTTCAGCTGGTGATCGTCGGCGCGCTGATCGTCGCATTCCTGATCATGGAGCCGCATGGCCTCGCGCAGCTGTGGCGCGTCGCCAAGGAGAAACTGCGGCTCTGGCCCTTCCCGCACTGAGGCGGGCAGGCGCATCCCGATACGGGGCGGTAGGATCGCCCCGTACACCACCATCGGTCAAAACCAAGGGAGGAAAAACCCGATGAAAATGAAACTGGCAACCGTGGCGCTGGGCGCCTTGATGGCCGCAGGTCCGGCTCTGGCTGACCTGACTTTCCCGTCGCTCAGCTATCGCACTGGCCCCTATGCCGCGGGCGGTATCCCGTTTGCCGACGGCTATGCCGACTATTTCACCCTGCTCAACGAGCGTGATGGCGGCATCGGCGGCGTCAAGGCCAACGTGCTGGAATGCGAAACCGGCTATAATACCGAAAAGGGTGTCGAATGCTATGAATCCACCAAGGGCCAGGGCGCCCTGGTGTATCAGCCGCTGTCGACCGGCATTACCTATCAGCTGATCCCCAAAGCCACCGCTGACGGCATCGCGATCCACTCGATGGGTTATGGCCGTACCTCGGCCAAGAACGGCAACGTGTTCAGCCATGTCTTCAACTATCCCGCCAACTACTGGGATGGTGCCTCGGGTGCGGTGAACTATCTGCTGGAGAGCAACGGTGGCGACATCAAGGGCAAGAAGATCGCCCTGGTCTATCACAACTCTGCCTATGGCAAGGAACCGATCCGCACCCTGGAAGAGCTGAGCAAGAAGCACGGTTTCGAGCTGAGCACCCTGCCGGTCGACCATCCGGGTCAGGAGCAGAAATCGCAGTGGCTGCAAATCCGTCGCGACAAGCCTGACTTTGTGCTGATGTGGGGCTGGGGCGTGATGAACCAGGTCGCGGTGCAGGAAGCTGCCAACATCCGCTTCCCGATGGAGAACTTCATCGGCATCTGGTGGTCGGGCTCCGAGAACGACGTGCTGCCCGCAGGTGATGCGGCAAACGGCTACAAGGCGCTGACCTTCCACAACGTCGGAACCGACTTTCCGCTGTTCGACGACCTGAAGACGCACGTCATCGACGCGGGCAAGGCCGCCGGTGCCGGTGACCAGGTTGGTACCGTTCTCTACAACCGCGGTCTCTATGCCGCCATGTTGGCTGCTGAAGCTGCCAAGAAGGCACAAGAGATTTCGGGCAAGGCCGATATCACCGCCGCCGATATGCGCGACGGTATGGAAGCACTGGAAATGACCGAAGCGAAGATGGCCGAACTGGGCCTGCCGAACTTTGGTCCTGCCTTCTCGGTGTCGTGCAGCAACCACGGCGGCGACGCCCTGGTGGGTGTGACCCAGTGGGATGCGGCCTCCAAGACCTGGTCGCTGATCTCGGACTTCAAACCGACCGACGGTGACGTCATCGGCGCACTGATCGAGGAAGACTCGAGCGCCTACGCCAGCGAGAACAACATCTCGCCGCGCTGCAACTAAGCGCGTGACCGGGCCCGACAATCGGGCTCGCATCGAACCCGGGACGGCGGTCAGCCGCCGTCCCACCCCGATCATCCCCGGCGAACTGGGGCCAATGAGGACAAGCGCGGATGCTGGATGCGGCAACAACCACGGATACGCAGGTGGAAACCCTGCTGGAGGTCAACAATATCGAGGTGATCTACAATCACGTGATCCTCGTGCTCAAGGGTGTCAGCCTCACCGTGCCCAAGGGCGGGATAACCGCGCTGCTGGGTGGTAACGGCGCCGGCAAGACGACAACGCTCAAGGCAGTGTCGAACCTGCTGCATTCCGAACGCGGTGAGGTGACCAAAGGGTCGATCAAGTACCGCGGCGAGACCATTCACGAACAGGACCCGGCCGCCCTGGTGACCAAGGGCGTGATCCAGGTGATGGAAGGCCGTCATTGTTTCGAACACCTGACCGTCGAGGAAAACCTGCTGACCGGCGCCTATACCCGCAAGGATGGCGGCGCCAACATTCAGCGTGATCTCGAACTGGTCTACAACTATTTCCCCCGCCTCAAGGAGCGCCGCCGCAGTCAGGCAGGCTATACCTCGGGCGGTGAGCAGCAGATGGTGGCGATGGGGCGGGCGCTGATGTCGCGGCCCGAGACCATTCTGCTGGACGAACCCTCGATGGGTCTGGCGCCGCAGCTGGTCGAGGAGATCTTCGAGATCGTGCGCGACCTGAACGAAAAGGAAGGCGTGTCTTTCCTGTTGGCCGAACAGAACACCAACGTGGCGCTGCGCTATGCCCATTACGGCTATATCCTGGAATCGGGCCGTGTGGTGATGGATGGCCCTGCCAAGGATCTGCGCGAGAATCCGGACGTCAAGGAATTCTATCTCGGCATGTCCGATGAGGGCCGCAAGAGCTTCCGCGACGTGCGCTCGTACCGTCGTCGCAAGCGGTGGCTGAGCTGATGAAGGATCATGCCATGACCCATTTTGACACGCTTGAAACACGCTCGGACGACCAACGCACCGCTGATCTGGCGCGCGACCTGCCCGAGCAGATCGCACGCGCCAAATCCGCTCATGGATTTGCGCAGCTGCTGGCCGATGTCGACCCGGCCGCGATCACGGATTTGCAGGCTCTGGCGGCGTTGCCGGTGCTGCGCAAGTCGGAGTTGAGCCGGGCGCAGAGCGAGCACCCCCCATTTGGCGGTTTCACCGTCAAGCCGGCGCACGGATTTGCCCATGTGTTCCAGTCTCCCGGCCCGATTTACGAGCCGGGCGGCACCGATCACGACTGGTGGCGCATGGGGCGTTTCCTGCATGCCGCCGGTATCGGGCAGGGCGATATCGTGCAGAACTGCTTTGGCTATCACCTGACACCCGCTGGCATGATCTTTGAAAACGGCGCTCGGGCGGTCGGTGCGGCCGTGCTTCCCGCCGGTACAGGCCAGACCGAATTGCAGGTGACCGCCGCGCGCGATATCGGCTGCACAGCCTATGCCGGTACGCCCGATTACCTCAAGGTCATTCTCGACAAGGCCGAGGAGATGGGTGTTACGCTCAGCTTTACCAGGGCGGCAGTAGGGGGCGGGGCGCTGTTCCCTTCGCTGCGCAAGGAATATGCTGATCGTGGCATCTCGTGCCTGCAATGTTATGCCACCGCCGACCTGGGTAATATCGCCTATGAAAGCGCGGCGATGGAGGGGATGATCGTCGACGAGCATGTGATCGTCGAAATCGTCACCCCTGGCACTGGCACGCCGGTGGCGCCGGGCGAGGTGGGCGAGGTGGTGGTGACCTCCCTCAACCCCGATTACCCGCTCATCCGCTTTGCCACCGGTGACATGTCCGCCGTCCTGCCGGGTCATTCGCCCTGCGGCCGCACCAATATGCGGATCAAGGGCTGGATGGGACGTGCCGACCAGACTACCAAGATCAAGGGCATGTTCGTGCGTCCTGAACAGGTGGCGGCCCTGGTCGACAAACACGCCGAGATCGTCAAGGCGCGGGTGATCGCCACCCGCGTGGGCGAGATGGATGCGATGACGGTGCAGATCGAAAGCAGCGGGGGCGATGATGCGGCCTATGCCCGCTCGGTCGCCGAAGTGCTCAAGCTCAAGGGTGCGATCGAGGTCGTGGCTCCGGGCAGCCTGCCCAAGGACGGTCTGGTGATCGAGGATCAGCGCCGCTACGACTGATGCCGCCTGACAGAGACCATTGGCCCCGCGCTGAGCGATCCGCGCGGGGCCGCGTCGTTTCGCACCCTGTTTGCAGGAGTGTGGGGACAGGGAATATCCCGTCTGGCACTGGTATTTCCGACTAAACTGGTCGATTAAGGAGCGGTAGAACCGCAATACCCGCCAGGACCCGCGATGGCCGAAACCCGATATGCCGCCCATGGCTCCCGCCGCCGTCTGTCTTCGGGCACCCGCCTGCTGGGCGGACTGGCCTATGCCATTGCCACGGCTTGCCTGTTGCCCATGGTGGCGGTGGCGCTGGCGGCGTTGACCGGCGGCACCGAAACGCTGAGCCATCTGCTCGAGACCGTGTTGCCGGGTTATGCGGCGACAACCTTGCTGCTGGTCGCTCTGGTGGCCGCCGGGACCTTTGCCGTGGGGGTCGGCGCGGCCTGGCTGGTGACGATGACTCGCTTTCCCGGCGTCCGTTTGCTGGAAATCGCGCTGGTGCTGCCGCTGGCCTTTCCCGCCTATGTGCTGGCCTATGCGTATACCTTCGTGCTGGATCATCCGGGCGTGGTGCAGACGACCCTGCGTCAGGTGACGGGCTGGGGGCCGCGCGACTACTGGTTCCCCGAGATCCGTTCGACCGAAGGCGCGGCGGTGATGCTGATCCTGGTGCTTTACCCTTATGTCTACCTGCTGGCGCGGGCGGCCTTCCTGCAACAAAGCGCAAGTGCCTTTCTGGCGGCGCGGGCGCTGGGGACCGGGCCATGGGCGGCCTTCTGGCGGGTGTCGCTGCCGATGGCGCGGCCCGCGATCGCGGGCGGGGTTCTGCTGGCAGTGATGGAGACCATCGCCGATTTCGGCACGGTGGCCTATTTTGGTGTGCAGACCTTTGCCACTGGCATCTATACAAGCTGGTTCTCGATGGCTGACCGGGCGGCGGCGGCGCAGCTGGCGCTGTGTCTGCTGGGCTTTGCACTGCTGCTGGCTGTGACCGAGCGTACCCAGCGCGGCAAGGCGCGCTACTACCAGTCCGGGCGCCGGCATGCGGCGCTGCCGGCGGGCGACCTGACGGGGTGGCGCGCATTTGCCGCCTTTAGCCTATGCGCGGTGCCGGTGGTTCTGGGCTTTCTCCTGCCGGTGGTGATCCTGGTGCAAATGGGGCTGGAATCGGAGCAGAACCTGCTGTCGCGTCGCTATGTCGGGTTTATTCGCAACTCACTGACGTTGGCGGGTACGGCGGCTGTGGTGACGGTGACAGCAGCGATCTGCGTCGGCTTCTTCCAGCGACTCAGGCCGGGTCGGCGCTCGGACGGTGCCGCCTATTTGGCGCGGTTGGGATATGCGGTGCCGGGCGGGGTGATCGCGGTCGGGCTGATCGTGCCTTTTGCCGCCTTTGACAACGCGCTGGATGCATGGATGCGAGCCCAGTTCGGCCTGTCCACGGGGTTGTTGATCACCGGCTCTATCTGGCTCTTGATCGCGGCCTATATGGTGCGCTTTCTGGCAGCGGCGCTTGGCGCCTATGAGGGCGGGCAGAGCATGGTGCATGCGAATATGGATGCCGCCGCGCGGTCTCTGGGGCAGGGGCCGCTGGGCACGCTCAGGCGCATACATCTGCCGATACTGACGCCCTCTTTGCTGACGGCGCTGCTGATCGTCTTTGTCGATGTGATGAAGGAGCTGCCCGCGACGCTTATCATGCGCCCCTTCAATTTTGACACGCTGGCGGTGCAGGCCTATCGCCTGGCCAGCGACGAACGGCTGGAGGGGGCGGCGGTGCCGTCGCTGGTGATCCTGGCGATGGGGTTGTTGCCGGTGATCCTGATCTGCCGTCAGGTCGGGCGGGGCAAGTAAGCGGTACTGACCCACAGACATGAAAAAAGGCGCGGGCGAGGGCCCCGCGCCTTTGTCTTATGGGTGTGCTGGCTTACTTCCAGCCAACCTCGTTGAAGATCTTCTGCGCCATCGGAATGTTGGCGGCCACCTCGGACAGGTTCACCGCGTCGGCCTTGAACTCTCCCAGCGCGGCCACGTTCTCGGCCAGATCCACTCCGGCGACGGCGGGGTATTCATCGTTGCCGTTCGAGAAATAGACCTGTGCCTGATCGCTGGCCAGATATTCCAGGAACTTGACCGCGTTGTCGCGGTTGGGTGCGTGGGCGGCCACGCCGCCGCCGGACAGGTTCATATGCGCGCCTTCGGCGTCCTGCGAAGGGAAGGCGATGCCGATCTTGTCGATCTCGGCGCTCAGCCCCTTGACGTCGCTGCGCAGGGCGCGGGCGAAGTAATAGGAGTTGGACACCGCGATCCCGCATTCGCCCGATACAATGCCACGCAGCTGGTCGGTATCGCCGCCCTGCGGTTCGCGCGCCATGTTGGCGACCACACCCTCGGCCCAGTCGCGCGCGACATCTTCGCCGTGATGGGTGATGATCGAGGCCAGTAGGGTCTGGTTATAGGTGTTGGTGGAAGAGCGGATGCAGACCTGCCCCTTGTATGCGGGATCGGCCAGATCGAGATAGGTGGCGGGCGGGGTGCTCACGCTGGCCTTGTCGTAAAAATAGAGCCGCGCGCGCTGCGAGAAACCGAACCACTGGTTGTCGTTGTCCTGCAGGTTTGCGGGAATGCGGTCTTCGAGCACCGCGCTGTCGATGGCTTGCAGCAGACCGGCCTCCTTGGCGCGGGCGAGACGTGAGGTGTCGACGGTCAGCAGAATATCGGCGGGCGAATTGGCGCCCTCCGCCTGCATGCGGGCGATCAGCTCGTCCGCCTTGCCCTCGATCCGGTTGATGCGGATTCCGGTGGCGTCTTCGAAATCGGAGTAGAGCCGCTCGTCGGTGTCATAGTGGCGCGACGAATAGAGGTTCAGTTCGCCCTCGGCAACGGCCGAGGTGGCGATCAAGGCAAGCGCGATGGCGGTGGTGGTCTTGAGCATGGGGGTCTCTCGCGATTCAGTTAATCTGACTGAAATAGTCAATTACCCGATTTCGGATCAGGTGCAAGTAAAACTGATTATTTCAGTCGGGTAATTCCGTCGCAGTCACCCTTCGGCATTGTCCATCTGCCAGGCCACCAGCAGCCGAGGCAGGGCGATGGCCCAGTCCAGCACGCCGGTCTTGTCGGCCCAGTCCTGATACTGGGCCACCAGCGCCTTTGCCCGGCCGGGCTCGCCCCGGATCAGGTCGTGCAGCTCGGTCCGGTCCGCTTCCATATCGTACAGCTCCCAGTCCTGCCCGTGCAGCCGCACCAGCTTGAACTGGCCCAGACGGATGGCACTGTTGCCCTCGTGCTCGAAAAAGATCGGTTGTTCGCGTTCCCAGTCCTTGCCGCGCAGCAGGCCCAGCAGGCTCTCGCCTTGCAGGGGCTGCATTACATGCCCGCCCAGCTCCGCAATAGGCTGCGCGCCCGCGACCTCCAGGATCGTCGGCAGGATATCAACCACATGACAGGCGGCGTGCAGCGGCACAGGTGTCGCGATCCTGCCGGGCCAATGGGCGATCAGCGGGGTCGAGATGCCGCCCTCGTGCACGTAATGCTTGAACTTGCGGAAGGGCGCGTTCGACACATTGGCCCAGGGCTTGTCATAGCTCTGATAGGTCAGCGCGCTGCCGGGCATGATCTCGGGCCGGTTGCCCATCTCGATATGCCGCCCGTCATGGGTGGTATCGGGAAAGAACTTGGCCCAGCCGTCCTCGGCCATGAACTCGGCGCAGCCGCCGTTGTCGCTGAGAAACAGGATCAGCGTATTTTCGAACTGTCCCAGCCGCTTCAGCGCCGCCAGCAGCGTGCCGATGGACTGGTCCATCCGGTCCACCATGGCGGCATAGGTGGCCATCTTGCGCGCCTCCCAATCCTTGTGCGGCGCGACCTCCCAGGGGCAGACATCCGCATCACGGGGGCTGATCTGCCAGTTGGTCTGAAACAGGTCCATCGCGTTCATCGTCTCGTGGCGGCTGCCGCGCAGCGCGTCCCAGCCGCGCCCATAGACCCCGTCATAGCGCGCGATATCCTCGGGATGCGCATGCAGGGGCCAATGCGGCGCGGTATGGGCGAGGTAGAGGAAGAAGGGCTGCTCCATCTCCACCGCCTCCTCGACCATGCCGATGGCCTTGTCGGTGATCGCATCGGTGAAATAGAAGTCGTCCGGAAAGGTTTCGACGCGGGTATCGTCCTCCAGCATGTAATGCGGCGAGAAGAAATGCGTGACACCGTCGACGATGCCATAGAACCGGTCGAACCCGCGCTGGCGCGGGGTGGGGTGGTCAATGTCACCCACCCGCCAGCTGTCTACCTCGCGCGCCATGAAATCCCCGCCCACATGCCACTTGCCCGACATGCAGGTGCGGTAGCCCGCCGCCCGCAGATGCTCGGCAATGGTGGCGCAGTCGTTGCGCAGGAAGCCGCGATAAGCGGGTGTGCCAAGATCGGCCCCCATATGGCCGATCCCGGCATTATGCGGGTAAAGCCCGGTCAACAGCGAGGCCCGCGTCGGGCAGCAGCGTGCGCAATTGTACATCGCCGTCAGCAGCGCCCCGCCGCGCGCCAGCCCGTCGATATTGGGCGTGCGGATCTCGGACCCGGTACAACCCAGATCGGCAAACCCCAGGTCGTCGGCGAGAATGAGAATGATGTTGGGCTTGTCGGACATGGCGGCCTCTCCCTGCGTAAGAGAAGCCTAACGCGCCCAGGGCCGTTGCGGGAACCGAGAAAACGCCACTCCGGAACAACAAAACCGCGCCCAAAGGCGCGGTTTTGATTGAAGCTCGAATGTCTTGCGACAGTTCAGCCCTGGCGGGCTTTGAACTTGCGCTGCGTCTTGTTGATCACATAGACGCGGCCTTTGCGACGCACGACGCGGCAGTCCCGGTGGCGGGACTTGAGCGAGCGGAGCGAGTTCCTGACCTTCATGGTCGTCTCCAATTCCTGCGGCGCGGGCCAGCGCCTGGGTTACGCGGGTCCCCTGTGCGAACAGAGGCATGAAATCATGGTGGGCGGTACAAGGTTCGAACTTGTGACCCCTACGATGTCAACGTAGTGCTCTACCACTGAGCTAACCGCCCATGATTGCCGTCGCGCGCCTGCCCCAGAACGTAATGGGGCGCGGTAGCCCGCGCCGGTAAGCGGGGTCTATAAAAGGAGTCGGCGGGGGGATCAAGGGCTTTTGATCGAACTATTTTCCGGTCTATGATTTTGTTGATCCCGGAGGCCGCATGACCAATACCGCTTATCATCTGACCCTGCCTGCCGCACGTACATCAAGCGTGGTTTTTGCCTCGCCTCATAGCGGTGCGCACTACGATGCGCGATTTCTGGCGCAGACGGTTCTGGATGACCATGCGATTCGATCCTCCGAGGATGCCTTTGTCGATCTGTTGTTCGATTGCGCCCCGGGTTTCGGTGCGCCGCTTCTGTGTGCCGCGGCGCCGCGCGCCTATCTCGACCTCAACCGCAGTGCGGACGAGCTGGACCCGGCCCTGATCGAAGGGGTGCGCAAGGTCGGGCACAATCCGCGCGTCGCCTCGGGGCTGGGGGTGATTCCCCGCGTGGTGGCGGGTGGGCGGGCCATCTATCGGGGCAAGCTCAGCCGGGCCGAGGCGGACCATCGCCTGGACGCGGTCTGGCATCCCTACCACACGCGGCTTCAGCATCTCTTGAACGAGGCGTATGCCGCTTTCGGTCAGGCGATTCTGATCGATTGCCACTCGATGCCGCGCGAGGCGGTGGAAAGCAGCGCGCGTGCCGCCGCGCGTAGGCCTGATGTGGTTCTGGGCGACCGGTTCGGAGCCTCCGCCGCGCCAGAGATCGTGGAGAGGGTCGAGGCCGCCTTTGCCAGGGCCGGGCTGCATGTGGTGCGCAATACGCCATTTGCGGGTGCCTATGTGACCCAGGCCTATGGCCGCCCGTCGCGCCGCCAGCATGCGATCCAGATCGAGATCGACCGCGGGCTCTACATGCACGAAGCAACAATTCGCCCCAATGCGAACTTCGATGCGATGCGGGCTCTGATGCGTAAAGTGGTGTCCGAGATCGCGTCTATCGGGCAACAGCGCCTGCCGCTGGCGGCGGAGTAGCGACAGGTCTGGACCAGCGCAGTCAGATCCGTCGCTTCAGGTGTGGCCTCGGCTGCTGTCAACATGGCATGGACCTGCCCGCGATGATGGGTCTGGTGATTGAACAGCTGCGCGGCGCAGAGGGGTTTGGACATAACGATGCGGGTTGTTCCATCCGCCTGATACCAGGCGACGGTGCCGGTAAGATCGGCATCGGTCAGCGTTTCGGCCCAAATCTCGATCTTCGGTCGCGCGCCTTGCGCCGTGCTTTGTAGTCAGACCGGTCAGAGGGATCGGTCAGTGAATGCCGAATCCTGTCTTGTGGGCGTTCGGTGCCATTGAGGCGGGCAAGGATCAGTGCGTCCGCCCAATAAAGGTGATTGAACGTTGCGGCGATCGACCCGAAAAATGCGCCCCAATCCAACCAGCGCGCGGCATGCGACAGATCGTTGGCGGCAATGATCAGTGACCGATTCTGCCAGCTTTTGTAGCTGGCCATGACTCGGCAGAAATCGGATGTAATCATCTCTCTCGCTCTGATGTTTCTGTTGGGGGCGGGTGCCGGGATAGGGCACGCTCAGCGCATCCCGCGCCCTTTGATGATCGCATCCGAGCCAAAGCGTTTGCGAATGGCGTCGGTCGCGCGTTCGGCGCGGGCGCGCTGTGCCGCCTGCGGGTCGAGCAGGTCGCCCGAGACATCCGCCTCGGCTTCGGGGCACAGGTGCGACAACCCGCAGCCAAGGAGCCGGTAAGGGCCTTGATCGCCCAACTGGTCGAACAGCGCGCGTGCGGTGCGATAGATCCGGTCGGCTATCTGGGTCGGGTCGCGCAGCGAGTGCTGCCTTGACAGGATCCGATGATTGGCACGCTTCAGCTTCAATGTCACCACGCGGCCGGCCAGCCCGCGGGCCTTGGCCCGGTCGGCTACCTTCTCGGCCATCCGCCAGATATGGCCGTCCAGCACGTCCAGATCGGCGGTGTCCTCGAAAAACGTGGTCTCGTTGCTGATCGACTTGATCGGGTCATGTGCAGACACACGACGGCGATCCTCGCCGCGTGCCAGATGCCACAACCGCTGTCCCATGGAGCCGAAGCGGGCGATCAGCGCTTCCTGCTCCCATCGAAGCAGGTCGGTGAAGGTGCGGATCCCGGCACGTTCCAGCTGCTCCTGCGCCGCCGGGCCGATCCCCCATATCAGGCGCACCGGCTTGTCACGCAGGAAATCCGCCGTCTCGGCACGTCCGATCACCGAGAATCCCCTCGGCTTTTCAAGATCCGAGGCCACCTTGGCCAGAAACTTGTTATGGCTCAGTCCAATCGAGCCGGTCACGCCCAACTCATCCTTCATCCGCTTGACGAGCTGCGCCAGCATCACCGCCGGAGGATGCCCATGCAGACGCTGGGTGCCGGTCAGATCCATGAAGGCCTCGTCCAATGAGAGCGGTTCGACCACCGGTGTCAGCTCGTCCATCAGGGCGCGGATCTGTTTCGAGACCTCGGCATAGACCGACATGCGCGGTTTGATCACCACGGCGTCTGGGCACAGCTTAAGCGCCTGAAACATGGGCATCGCCGAGCGGACACCGCGAATGCGGGCGACGTAGCAGGCGGTCGAAACCACGCCGCGCTTTCCGCCCCCGATGATCACCGGCTTGTCGGCCAGATCCGGATTGTCCCGTTTCTCGACGCTGGCATAGAAGGCGTCGCAATCCATATGGGCGATGGTCAGGCTGTCCAGTTCCGGATGGCGCAGCACGCGCGGGCTTCTACAGGCCGGGCAGCGCCGAGCCGTTCCGGTGCGGGTCAGGCAATCGCGGCAAAGACCGGATGCGGTGTTCATCGGGTGTATCCGGTTGCAAGTCAGGCACGTGGCTGATCGTATTTAGCCCGACTCGACGCGGAGTGAAAAGGTGACAGATGCAACGACACGGTTTGCCGGCGCAAAACTGGCCCTGTTTCTGGGACCACAGCTTTTGGTGATCCGTCGCGACGACCGCCCCGACATCCCCTTTCCCGACCATTGGGACCTGCCAGGAGGAGGACGTGAAGGAGAGGAATCTCCGCTCGACTGTGCCTTGCGTGAAACCCGCGAAGAGGTTGGGCTTGTTGTGCCGGTCGAACGGGTTGGTTGGGGTGTAAGCTATTTGCGCCCGACAGGCCGTATGTGGTTTTTCACAGCCCATCTGGCTGAGGGGTATGTAGACAGGATTCAATTTGGCGACGAGGGGCAGGGGTGGCGATTGATGGCTCCGGCCGACTATATCGGGCATCCCCGAGCGATTCCGCATTTTGCCGAGCGGATCGCGCATTATCTCGACAGTTCGAGTTGTCGACGCTTTGGCCTCGATGCGTCCTTACAAAGCCGGGGGAATGAGTCGACCTAAGAAGAAAGACCCCCCGCGCCAATGGCGGGGGGAGGTAACGAACCTCAGGAAGAGATGGTTCGTTGGGGAGTGTCTCAGATTTAGAATCGCTCAAAAAAACCCTCGGGGGTAGGCTGGATATCCAGACCCCGGAAACTCGCCTTTTCGATGTGTTTTTTCCGGCACAGCGGCAAAATGGCGCGTTTCGGGCATAACGCGCCTGTTTTCAGGTCGTTACGAAGGGTGTGGCTGACCTTAGGTCAACATCATTGCCGCAACGATCATGCGTGTGACAAATTTTTTATGCTGTCGAGAATGGACAGAGCGCTTGCACGCGGGTCCGCCGCTTGCACCACAGGGCGCCCGACGACGATATGATCGGCCCCCTGAGCAAGCGCGTCGGCGGGGGTCGCCACGCGTTTCTGATCGCCCAGTGCGGCCCCGGTCGGACGGACGCCTGGCGTGACGATCAGCCGGCCCGTGGCCTCGGGCAACGCGCGCAGCGCGGTGGCCTCGTGCGGGCTGGCGATGACGCCGTCGGCCCCGGCCTCGAAAGCGCGGGAGGCCCGTTCCAGAACCAGATCCTGTACATCGCCGGGTTTGATCAGCGCCGCATCCAGATCGTCGCGGTTCAAGGAAGTGAGCACCGTAACCGCCAGGATCTTGAGATCCTTTCCCGCGGCGCCTTCCTTGGCGGCGCGCACCACATGCGGGTCGCCATGCACGGTCAGGAAATCCAGGTCGAACTGTGCGAGTCCCCGCACCGCCGCCTCGACCGTGTTGCCGATATCGAACAGTTTCATATCCAGAAAGATGCGCTTGCCTTGTTCCTGCTTCAGCTCGTTGGCGAGTGCCAAACCGCCGCCGGTGAGCATCCCCAGCCCGATCTTGTAGAAGGAAACGGCGTCGCCCAACCGCTCGGCCAGGGCCAATCCAGCCACGGCGTTGGGCACGTCAAGGGCGACGATCAGGCGATCGTCGGCAAGCATCTTGTCTGTCATGTGGGGGTCCTCCGGCTCGGGTTGCCCGTTCATAATGGGACGATCCCGTCGAGGCAAGCGGGGTGAGGTGCCCGCGCCTGCCCGCAGAGGCGAGGCCCGCATAGGCGTGCCGCGTAACCCTGATTGTGCCGATGCCTGGCGGCTCAGGCCACCGCGGGCAGGGCGTGGTCCTGCAGGTGCAGCTGCTGCTTGCCCGACCGGAACTCGGGCATCCGGCGCAGTTGGCGCATCGCATCACCGACAAAGGCCTGCGCGCGGGCAAGAGGGCTTATCCCCTCGGGCAACTCAAGCGAGCAGAACAAGGTCACGACCCGATCCGCGAGCGTCATGCAGACGCTGGCCGAATGGCGCGCAGTGTCGGGGCAAACACGATACTGAGAGATTTCGACATTGGTAATCTGCATTGGGGCCTCCGTAGCTCCCTGTCAGGAGACCTCAGAAATATTACCAAATCAGGGCGGAAACAGGGGAAATTGTGGCCAATTGGATCAATTTCGGTAAACCCTTTGCGACCCCCTTGAAGATGTCGTGGCATTCCCCAGATTGAATGCGAGGCCCAAACCGATGCGCGCCGCCTAGCGGGCGCAGACACCATTGGGCGCTTGAAAAAGGAGAGAAAGATGGACTTGTCGAAGTTCACCGAGCGGGCACGTGGATTCGTGCAGGCGGCGCAGACGATTGCCCTGCGCGAAGGGCACCAGCGTTTGGCGCCCGAACACCTTCTCAAGGCATTGATGGATGACGATCAGGGGCTGGCGAGCAACCTGATCAAACGCGCCGGTGGTACGCCGTCCCGCGTGGTCGAGGCGCTGGATGTGGCGCTGTCCAAGATCCCCAAGGTCAGCGGCGATGCGGCCCAGGTTTATCTGGACGGCCAGACCGCCAAGGTGCTGGACGAGGCCGAGAAGATCGCCAAGAAGGCGGGCGACAGTTTTGTGCCGGTTGAGCGGGTGCTGATGGCGCTTTGCATGGTCAAATCCAAGGCCAAGGAGGCGTTGGATGCCGGCGAAGTGACCGCGCAGAAGCTTAACGAGGCGATCAACGATATCCGTAAGGGGCGTACTGCCGACACGGCCAGCGCCGAAGAGGGCTATGACGCGCTCAAGAAATATGCGCGCGACCTGACCGAGGCCGCAGCCGAGGGCAAGATCGACCCGATCATCGGGCGCGACGAGGAAATCCGCCGCTCGATGCAGGTGCTCAGCCGCCGGACCAAGAATAATCCCGTCCTGATCGGCGAGCCGGGCGTTGGCAAGACCGCCATCGCCGAGGGCCTGGCGCTGCGTATCATCAACGGCGATGTGCCGGAATCGCTGCGCGACAAGAAGCTCTTGGCGCTCGACATGGGCGCGCTGATCGCAGGCGCGAAATACCGTGGCGAGTTCGAGGAACGGCTGAAGGCGGTTCTGACCGAGGTCACCGAGGCCGCGGGTGAAATCATCCTGTTCATCGACGAGATGCACACGCTGGTCGGCGCCGGTAAATCCGATGGTGCCATGGATGCGGCCAACCTGATCAAACCGGCGCTGGCGCGCGGCGAATTGCACTGCATCGGCGCCACCACGCTGGATGAATACCGTAAATATGTGGAAAAGGACGCGGCTCTGGCCCGCCGGTTCCAGCCGGTGATGGTCGAAGAACCGACCGTCGAGGACACGATCAGCATCCTGCGCGGCATCAAGGAGAAATACGAGCTGCACCACGGTGTGAGTATCTCGGACTCGGCGCTGGTCTCGGCGGCGACGCTCAGCCATCGCTACATCACCGACCGGTTCCTGCCCGACAAGGCGATCGACCTGATGGACGAGGCAGCCAGCCGCCTGCGGATGGAGGTCGACAGCAAGCCCGAGGCGCTGGACCAGCTCGACCGTCAGATCCTGCAATTGCAGATCGAGGAAGAGGCGCTGAAGAAAGAGAAGGACGACGCCTCGCAGGATCGGCTTGCGACGTTGCAAAAGGACCTTGCCGATTTGCAGGAGAAATCCGCCGAGATGACAGCGCAGTGGCAGGCATCTCGGGACAAGATGAACGCGGCGCAATCCGTCAAGGAACAGCTCGACCGTGCCCGTGCCGAACTGGAGATCGCCAAGCGCGAAGGAAACCTGGCCCGTGCCGGTGAGCTTAGCTATGGCATCATTCCAGCTCTGGAGAAGCAGCTGGCCGAGTCCGAGAACCGCGAAGGATCGGACCTGATGGCCGAGGAAACCGTGCGCCCCGAACAGATCGCGGCGGTGGTCGAACGCTGGACCGGCATTCCGACCTCGAAGATGCTCGAAGGCGAACGCGAGAAGCTGCTGCGGATGGAAGACGAGCTGCATCGGCGTGTCATCGGCCAGGATACCGCGGTCAAGGCGGTGGCCAATGCCGTGCGCCGGGCGCGTGCGGGATTGAACGACGAGAACCGCCCGCTGGGCTCGTTCCTGTTCCTCGGGCCCACCGGTGTGGGCAAGACCGAGCTGACCAAGGCTGTGGCCGAGTATCTGTTTGACGACGACAATGCGATGGTGCGCATCGACATGTCCGAGTTCATGGAGAAACACTCGGTCGCCCGTCTGATCGGCGCGCCTCCGGGCTATGTCGGCTATGACGAGGGCGGGGTGCTGACCGAGGCGGTCCGCCGCCGGCCCTATCAGGTGGTCTTGTTTGACGAGGTCGAAAAGGCACACCCGGATGTGTTCAACGTGCTCTTGCAGGTACTGGATGATGGTGTGCTGACCGATGGTCAGGGTCGCACCGTCGACTTCAAGCAGACGCTGATCGTGTTGACCTCGAACCTCGGGAGCCAGGCACTCAGCCAGCTGCCCGAAGGCGCCGACAGCGCGCAGGCACGGCGTGACGTGATGGATGCGGTGCGGGCGCATTTCCGGCCCGAGTTCCTGAACCGGCTGGACGAAACGATCATCTTTGACCGGCTCAAGCGCGCCGACATGGACGGGATCGTTTCGATCCAGATGGGTCGCCTGGCCAGGCGCCTTGCGCAGCGCAAGATCGTGCTGGAGTTGGACGACGCGGCGCGCAAGTGGCTGGCCGATGCGGGGTATGACCCGGTTTACGGCGCCCGCCCGCTGAAACGGGTGATCCAGCGCGACCTGCAGAACCCGCTGGCCGAAAAGCTGCTGGCCGGTGAGGTCAAGGATGGCGAGACCATCCCCATCACTGCTGGCGAGGAAGGGCTGATCATCGGCGACCGCGTGGTCAGTTCGAACCGGCCCCGCCCGGATGATGCTGTCGTACATTGAGCCGCCGCGCGAACTGAACCAGAGGCCCGCCAGAAATGGCGGGCCTTTTCCTGTTTGAGACAACCCTCATTTGCCCGGCGCGCGGTTCTTTCCTAAGCTTGCATCACAAGCGCGGACCCAACGTCAAGGAGGTCACCCATGTGCTTCTCGGCTACAGCCAGTTTTGTCGCCGGTGCCGCCCTGATCGCGGGTGGCGCGGTCGCGATTCGCAAGTCAGCGGATCTCGGGCCGCGGTTTCTGGGTTTCGCGGTCTTTCCCTTGTTCTTCGGCGTGCAGCAATTGTCCGAAGGTCTGCTTTGGCTGACACTCGATGGCCCTGGCCCGGTCGCACCGGGTGCCGCAGCGTTGGTTTTTCTGTTTTTTGCCTACTGGTTCTGGCCATTCTGGGTGCCGCTGTCCTCGGCCTTGGTCGAGCCTTCCTCTTTTCGGAGGGGGATCTTTTGGGGACTGGCCGCCTTTGGCTTCAGTCTGGGCGCGACGCTTTTCCTGCCGGTGCTGGTCCGGCCTGAAACGCTCGAAATCTATCTCGTGAAGCACTCGATCCAGTACGAGAACCCGAGCATGTTTCCGGGCGAGACTGCCAAGATCGTGGCGCGGCTGGTCTATGCGGTGGTCATCTGCCTGCCGCTGGTGGGCTCATCCCATCCTCAAATACGCATCTTTGGGGGGCTGATCCTGGCATCGGTCGTGGTGGGCTTTGTCTTCGCTGCCTATGCCTTTACCTCGATCTGGTGTTTCCTTGCGGCGATCATCTCGGGATACATCGTCTATATGGTGACCGCAATCGGTCGCGAGGGCGCGCTGGTCGACCCGTCAAGGCGCAACCTGTCCTGAGGCTCAGCCGCTGGAGGTGCGTTCGTCGCAGGTTTTCTTGGCCTGACTGACGGACAATGTGTTGCCGATGATTCCGACGTCATTGGTCAGGGAGGGGGCGGCGCCCTGTGGCGGCGGGGTGAAGCCGAATGTGACGGCCTGCGCGCCGGGTTGGGCGGTGCTTGGAGACGGGCCTTTCCAGACATAGAGCCGTTGATTGCCGGGCTTTCTCATCTGGTTCAGCGCATGATCCCCGGCCCCGCACCAATAAATCGAATTCTCCGAGAAATCGGCGACGATCTCGATCAAGCCGTCGGGCAGCGGATAGGCGACCGAACGGGATTCGTTTCCTGCCACCGCAGCCGCTCCGGTCACAGTGGCGAGGAGCGTTGCAACAATACAGGCCGGGCGTTTGGTCATGGCGAACTCCTGTCTGATGACAAGAATACGGACGAACGCCCGGACTGGATCAGAAACCGTCGTTTGTGACCGCAAATGCCTGCTCAATTGAGACGCGAGCAAGGCCCCGAGCTAGTGAGGCAAGAGAGCTGACCAGCAAAGGTCGGCAGCGCAGAACAAGCATGGGATCGTTGCCTACGTCGGCTTGAAATATGCAATCTTCTCGTAGATGACGCCCTCGTTGCCAACTTTGAGCAAGGCAGACCCCGCGACATCTGTGCCGACGAACCGCCACCAGGCCCAGCGAAGAATATGCCCGTCTTTGTCTGCCGACAACTCGTCAGAAACCTCATAGCGACCCGTGCCGCCAATCGCCTTCATTCTGTCTTCCCAGCCCAGAAGGTAGACAGAAAACTCTTCCTTCGTGATGGGTTCGGCAGCCATTCCGTCGTACCAGAGGTAACCTGGGGCGGCCGCGCGCATTGCACGCTCCGGGTCCATAGATTGCACTCCAGCAAGATACTCTCGCAAGAATGCCATTCGAGTTTGTGGATCGCCACTCATGCCTGCCAAAGTACACGCAGATTCAAAAATCTCAAAGAGACTACATGGCATACGCCGAGGCGCAACCTTAGGGTGTGCTCCTGCTTGATGTCGGTGTCAAAAACGGTCGCTTGTTTTAGAGGGCGACGGTGAACCCGGCAGAGGTCTACTCTCCGATCGCCTCGCGCGCGATCTCGTCCAGAAGGGTCTGAACCTCCTGCATCGGTCCCTCTGGGAACTGTCGGAATCCGATGGTGACCTCGTCCGAGCCTGGCTGCTTGGCGACGAAGATGCCATAGGGGCAGAACACGATGTTCATCGGATCGGCCTCCATCACCTTGCGCGACAGCGCGGCCGAGCAGAACGAGAACACCTTGGCATCGTCGAACAGAACCACGTCCGAGCCGACATCGGCGCGGGTGCGTTCCAGCATGTCACCCACATGGCTGACGCTGTCGATCACCAGTCCGCGCCCGACAATCGCGCTTTCCAAGCCAAAGGTAACGTCCTCGAAATTGTCGGTGGTGGTATAGGTCACCGCATCCTGTGCGGATGCCGCCCCTGCGGTCAGCGCGATCACCGCGCCCAGTAACATCTGTTTCATTGCTCTCTCCCATTGTGTCCGTGTGGGTTGCACCGTGAACGGTTCGTCTCCAATCTAAATCGGAAAGAGTTCCGCGGCTTTGCGTCACATCAAGATATAGGAGTTTTCGCATGGGTTTCGCCTATAACGCAATCGAGGTGATGGCCTTTGTCTTTGTCAGCGTCATCGGCCTGATGATGCTGACGGCTGTTGTCCTGTTCTTTGTCGACCGGTTTCAGACCGGCGATGCGATCCGGCGGAACTATCCTGTCATCGGGCGGTTCCGGAATATCTTTACCGAGTTGGGAGAGTTCTTTCGGCAGTATTTCTTTGCCATGGACCGCGAGGAGATGCCGTTCAACCGGGCACAGCGCAACTGGGTCTATAATGCCAGCGAGAATAAGGGGAACACGGTAGCCTTTGGGTCGACCCGCAACCTGAACATTCCCGGCACGCCGATTTTCATGAATGCGCCGTTTCCGCCGCTGGACAACCAGTTCGGCGCCACCGAGCCGCTGGTGATCGGCCCGACCTGTCGCCAACCCTATTCGGCGCCGTCGATCTTCAACATTTCGGGCATGTCTTATGGCGCGATTTCGAAACCGGCGGTTCTGGCGCTGTCCAAGGGGGCCAAGGCGGCGGGCGTCTGGATGAACACGGGCGAAGGCGGACTGTCGCCCTATCATCTGGAGGGGGGCGCCGACATCGTTTTCCAGATCGGCACCGCAAAGTTCGGGGTGCGCGATGCCGAGGGTAACCTGAGCGACGACAAGCTGCGCGAGGTGGCGGCGCATCCACAGGTTAAGATGTTCGAGATCAAGCTGAGCCAAGGCGCCAAGCCGGGCAAGGGGGGCATCCTGCCCGCGGCCAAGATCGACGCCGAAATCTCGCAGATCCGCGGTGTACCGATGGGGATGGACGCGATCTCGCCCAACCGTCACCGCGAGGTCGACGATTTCGACGGGCTGCTGGATCTCATCGCCCATGTGCGCGACGTCACCGGCAAGCCGGTCGGAATCAAGACCTGCATGGGCTCGGCCGACCCGTGGTTCGATTTCTTTCGCAAGATCCGCGATCGCGGCACCGACAGCGCGCCCGATTTCATCACCGTCGATGGCGGCGAGGGCGGCACCGGGGCCGCGCCGATGCCTCTCATTGATCTCGTCGGCCTGCCGCTGCGCGAGGCGCTGATCCGGATGGTCGATCTGCGCGATCTGTCCGGGCTGCACGACCGGATCCGGATCGTGGCGAGTGGCAAGCTGGTGGCGCCCGGCGATGTGGCTTGGGCAATCTGCCTGGGTGCCGATTTCATCACCTCTGCGCGCGGCTTCATGTTCTCGCTGGGCTGCATCCAGGCGCTGAAATGCAACAAGAACACCTGTCCCACCGGCATCACCACCCACATCCCCTCGCTGCAAAAGGGGTTGGTGGTGCATGAAAAGGAAAAGCGCGTTGCCGCCTATGCGCGTTCTGTCATCAAGGAGGTGGAGACCATCGCGCATTCGGTTGGTGTCCCCGAGCCGCGACTGATGCGGCGGCGTCATGTGCGGATTGTCTGCGACGACGGCACTTCGGTTCAGATGGACGACCTTTATCCTTCGGTCAAATCCGATGCCGAGGGGCTGGAACGCGCTCGAGGCAACCGGCAGTTCGAAGACGGCTTGCGGCGTCTGGGCGTGGTCTGACAGAGACGATTGTTTCAACCCGGCAACGCAGCTGTGATGCGAGTTGCGTTGGACGGTGCGCTGCGACGGGATACATTTCTGGGAAATGGCAAAGACGGAGATCCCGATGGCCCATCGCTGGAGTAACGACTTGACCCCCGCTGACGTGACCCCGCGCGGGGCTTGGATGAATCGCAGGCAGCTGATGGCAGGCATGGGTGGCGCGGGGCTGGTGGCGTTTGCTGGCAGGGCGCTTGCCGAGACACTAGAGCCCAACACCTGGGAAGAGATTACCAGCTATAACAACTTCTACGAATTCGGCACCGGCAAGGATGATCCGGTCGCCTATGCCCATCTGCTCAAGACCGAGCCGTGGTCGGTCAAGATCGATGGGATGGTCGACCGGCCCGGCGACTATGATTTTCAGGACATTCTGTCCGAGATGACAATCGAAGAGCGGATCTATCGGTTCCGTTGTGTCGAAGCCTGGTCGATGGTGATCCCCTGGAACGGGTTCGAACTGTCCGATCTGCTGGCCATGGCAGGCGTTCAGGAGCGCGCGAAATATGTTGCCTTCGAAACGCTCTACCGGCCCGAGGAAATGCCCGGCACCCGCTATCCGGTACTGGAATGGCCCTATCGCGAGGGGTTGCGACTGGACGAAGCGATGCACCCGCTGACACTGATGGCCACCGGTCTTTATGGCAAACCGCTGCCCAATCAGAACGGCGCACCGCTTCGGCTGGTGGTGCCATGGAAATACGGCTTCAAGTCAATCAAGTCGATCGTGCGGATCACCCTAACGGACAAGGAGCCTCCGACAAGCTGGAACATGGCGATCCCGAACGAATACGGTTTCTATAGCAATGTGAACCCCGAGGTGAATCACCCGCGCTGGAGCCAGGCCAGCGAGCGGCGCATCGGGGGCGGTCTGTTCGCCAAACGCCAGCCGACGCTGATGTTCAACGGCTATGAAAAAGAGGTCTCGGGCCTTTACCAAGGCATGGATCTTGCGAAATACTTCTGACCCATGGAGCGGGTGAACGCGTCGCTGCGCCGGATTCCGATCTGGCTGGTCTATCTGATCGGGGTGTTGCCGGCGCCCGTGTGGCTCTGGTTGGGCGCGACGGGGCAGCTGGGCGTCGATCCCGCGAAGGTCATCGAGCACCGGCTTGGAGAGCTGGCGTTACAGGCGCTGATCCTGGGGTTGGCCGTAACGCCGTTGCGGCGGATAGTCGGCCTGAACCTGATGAGGTTCCGCCGCGCCATAGGGGTACTGTCATTCTACTATGTCAGTTGCCACCTGCTGGTCTGGTTGGTGCTCGACGTCCAGATTCCGGCCCAGATCTGGGCCGATATCGTCAAACGTCCCTTCGTCACCATTGGCATGGCGGGTTTTGCACTGTTGTTACCTCTGGCGCTGACCTCGAACAATTGGTCGGTGCGCCGTTTCGGACGGGGATGGCGCCGACTGCACCGGCTGGTTTATCCGGCGGTCCTGCTCGGAGCTATACATTTCCTGATGCTGACCAAGGGGTTCCAGATCGAACCGCTGATCTATCTGGGTTTGGTCCTTGTCCTGCTGGCGGCGCGCCTGCCGTTGACACGCCGCAGAATCGCGCATTGAAACCCAGAACCTGGTCGCGGTTCTGGGGATGACCGAAGCCTGGGTATCGGTTCCGGCACGAATGCCCCGCTCCCAGTGCTGATAGCGGTTGTTTGACGGTCGTTCGACCGGGGGGCAGGGGCGGGTTTGGCTTCATCTTGCAAGCTCGGCTATATTAAGATTTTGAATATATTGGCATTTCCCCTTGTGTTGAGATTTTTTGTGATTTTTGTATTTTTGTGCTTGCGACTCTTTTTGGTTGGGCCTAGAACCCCCTTCACCGGCGGCGCTGAGGTGCTGCGGACGGGTCGGA